>JAIYDT010000149.1 GCA_027487355.1 Verrucomicrobiaceae bacterium | reverse complement strand
ATAGAGAACTCCTTCTGTTAGATGAAGGCTCAGCCGCTCATTGTGGGCAGCGGATTCGAGTCGGAAGCGGCCGCTTTCATCGAAGTCGAGCTGGATCACCTCGGTGCTGTCGCCGTTCTGGTAGTGATAAAGTCCGGGCAGCCAGCCGGTGAAACAGGCATGCAGCGCAGCCGAAGGATTGGCCGGGCGCAGGATCGATCCGGCCTTCGGGACACCTGACAGATGATAGATCGGCGGGCTTTCGGGGGAAGTACGCTCGACGTAGTGCTTGAGCACGAAGGGCAGCGTGGGTGCTCCGACATGGGGTCCCGCCTGGGCATGGACATGAAGGTGGGGAACCGGCGACCGCCCCGAGTTTCCGCAGGATCCGAGGACCGTACCCGCCTTCACGAGCTGGCCCGGAGCCACGAGGATCGAGTCCCGCAGAAAATGGGAGAGCATCACGTGGAAGCCGTGTGCGCTGCGCAGGATGACATGATTGCCCCAGTTGCTTTCCGGGTTGTTGTGCCCCGGAAGGTTGTCCGGAACGAGTCGCTCGACCGCCACCACCGTGCCATCGATCGGGGCATGGATCGGGGCACCGAAGATCCTGAAACTTTGAAGCAGCCCGTCGCCCAGATTCCATGAACCAGAGCCGCCAGGCACCTCGAAGTCGAGGGCATGACGCCAGGGTCCCTGATGCGTGAGGGTTCCATCGAAGCCCTGGGTGATGACCGTTTCACCGGCACAGGGCAGGAACAGGGCGGGCTTATGGAAATCCGGAAAGCGCAGGCGGTTGATCTGCACCAGCCGGGCCACCCCCTCGGGCTGGAGGGTGGTCCATGGCGAGGTCAGCAGGCTGCCGGGATTCGGCACCAGGCGCAGGGCGGCCATCGTGGTGAGCACGACGAGATTGTAAGGCAGAGCACCGGGAGCAAGGGCGAGGCGGGAAAGCATTACGCTCAGGGCCACCGCCACCAGTGCCGTCACCACCGAGGCCGCGACCGCGAGCAGCAGGCTGGCGCGGTTCGGCACATGATATCCCGCACCGAGCGCCACACCGGTGAGTAGGAAGTTGTAGCCGCACCAGGAGATTCCATTCACATCGGTCGGCAGGCCCAGCAGGTGCAGCGTCATGGCCCCGACCGCATAGCCGATCGTGGCCATCATTCCACCAAGTGGAGAACCCAGCACAAAGGCAACATAGATCATGACTCCGACCAGGTCGGACGACTGGAACACCATCGCCGAGAAGGCATGGAAGAAGGCTCTGAGGAACTCCGGCATCCATCGTAGATCGACCTGGGTCCACATCAGTTCGGGAAGACTCCAACCGGTGCCCATCGCGGCCAGGCCGACGTAGTGCAGCAGGCCGGTCACGATCACCGAAGGCAGGCTCTGCACAGAAAGGCCGACCCTGGAGCCGATCCATCCCTGAAGCCCGAAGGTCAACATCATCGACCCCACCGAGGCAGCCGCCAGAACCAGCACGGTGCCGCTGTGGGACCAGCCGGAGTTCGACGCCATCAGCATCAGCGCGCTGCATGAGAGCAGCGGATTAAACAACAGGAAGCCGCTGCGGATCATCGAACGGTCGATGCCGAGAAGCCACGCGGTCAACGCGGCAAGCAGCACCCCCAGCAAACCGGCGAGGCCCACTTGCGGCACCAGCAGGCTGAACGCGAGCAGCGCCCAGCCGAAGCGCACATCGGTGGAATAAAACACCACCGCATACGCCCTCGGGATCGCCGCCAGGATCGACTTCGCCAGCGAGCTTTCATCGGAGACCCGGTGGGCGCTCTGGGGAAAGGGAATCATTTGGGAGAAAGCACGAAATTCTCAATCCTAAATCCGAAACGAAGACCCAGCCTGGCTGTTCTTGTTGAAACGCTCTTCATTCTTCTCATCCGTGTTTATCCGTGTCCATCCATGGTTGGATTTCTATCTTTATTCAGCTCTTCGTTTCGAATTTAGAATTTCGTGCTTAGAATTTTCTCCATCAGGTGATCTGGAATCTCCTCCGGCCCCTGCACGTCCTCCAGCACCTCGCGACGGCGAATCAGATGCACGCCGCAATCAGGGTCAATCATCACGACCGCTGGACGATAGGTAATGAACTGCATCGACTGGGTGAGATTGTAGGCGCCCACCGGATGGAGGACGACGGGATCACCGGCCTTCAAATCAGGGAGAGAGGCCTCCTCGCGGATGACATCGATGTTCATGCAGAGGCAGCCGTAAACCGTCGTCGGCTGGGCGGCCGAGGCCGGGGTCGAGGCCGGATGGATCGTGGGCTGATACCAGGCGCTGGTGTAGAGGATGTTGATCCCGGCATCGAGCACCACTGCATTGCGTTGGGTGCCAACGGCGGCAGGCACCGCACCCTTTCCGTAGGCCCCGAGGACGTTGCCAGGCGTCACCGCACCCTTGCCATAGGCGGCGAGCGAGGATGCAGCAGGGTCCATCGAGCGTTGCTTCACCGCGACGACGCTGGAGATGAGATAGCCGGCCTCATCGACCATCGCGCGACCGGTTTCGAGGAACAGCTTCGGCAGCTTGTGGCCACTCGGCCAGCGGCGCTTGATCGTGCCGCAGATGGCCTCGGCATAGGCATCGAAGGAGGGCGTGGCCTGCTCGGGAGGCAGATACTGGCCATGAAGCCGGGCACGGGAGGCGAAGCCGCCACCGAGATTGAGATATTCGATCACGCCGGCTCCTGATTCCTCCGAGGAAACCGCCAGCTCGATCACCTTCTCGGTGGCGATCACGTAGGCGTTGGCATCCAACAGAAAAGTTCCTGCATGGCAGTGGATGCCGCGGACCTTCAGGCGTGTGTGGTCGCGCATCCAGCGGATCACCCGCAGGGCCTCGCCATCTTCGACACTGAAGCCGAACTTCGACCATACGGCATGCGTGCCGGTATCGACATGGATGCGCACGCCCACAGGCAGATCGGCCTTCCTTTCGTCGGCGATCCTGGCCAGGGCCAGCATTTCATCGCGGTTGTCGATCTGGATCATCGCGCCCTCCTCGACCGCGCGGCGTAGCGACTTCGGATCCTTCCACGGACCATTGAAGATGATCTTGTCTCCCGGCATGCCGTTGCTACGGGCTTTCTCGTACTCGAAGCCCGAGACCACCTCGGCGATCGAGCCCTCCTGATGGAAAAGCCGGCAGATTGCATTGAGGTAGTTCGTCTTGTAGGACCAGGCGAACTGGACTTCCGGATAGACCGACTCGAAGGCCTCGCGGGCCTCGCGGATCTTGTCGCGCAGGTTGCTTTCCGAAAACACGAACAGCGGGCTGCCGTGCTGGCGGATCAGGTCGGCGACGGGTACGCCGTCGATCGAGTCCATCACCGGCACCCGACCGAGTCGTTGCGGATTGGCGCTGCCCTGGGATACCCGGCGGATGCTGGGCGGAGTGTAAGGTTCCTTGTTCATGACACGAGTGATGTGTGGATTGAGGATTCCATCGAGCCTCCGAGCACGGCGGACAATTCGCCCATGTCTCCGGTGACCTCGATCTGATGACGCATGAAAAATTTCCCGGGAGGCAGGTCCGGCAGTGACTGACGCTTGCCGTGGATCATCCACTCCACCCAGGCGGCGGGATAGTTCGCGCCGAGCTGGGCGGGAAATCCAACCCAGGCGGGGAAACGTGGGTTGATCTCGATCAGGCGGTAGTCGTCATCGCGACGGTCGCGGATGAACTCGAGTTCGAACGGTCCATGCCACTTCGTTTCCGCCATCACGCGCCGGGTGATCTCATCGAGCCTGGGATCGCGCACGATCACCGAGCCGTTGCCCTTGCCCTTGTCGCTGAGGATCATTTTTCTAACAGCACAGTGCCCGAGGCAGCCACCCTGGCCATCGCCGAGGCCGAGGACGTTGAACTCATTTCCCTGCACCGGCTCCTGCACGATGAGAGGCGGCCCCCAGTCGGCCAGGATCGACGAGCCCACCGCCGCCAGGGCAGCGGGTGTGGAGACCCGCGTGGCGTCATAGAACTGGCCTTTCACGAAGACCGGGAAGCCAAGCTCCTCTGCCTGTTCGAGCGCCTCGGAAACGTCGCGGGCCACGGCAGTGGCGGGCACGCGCAGGTTGCAGCGGTCCGCCAATGCCGGCAGCTTCGACTTGCTGCAACGTAGGAGCGTCTTCTCGTCGGGCAGCCTCGCCCGGATGCCGAGCGACTCGAGCTTTCCGACGGCACCAACCAGCAGCGCGATCTCGGCGTCGAGGGTCGGGATCAGCAGATCGAAGGAATCGGTGGCATGGATTTCCGCCAGCCTGGAAAGCCAGGTTGTGAGACCAGCGGTCGGATAAGGCATCGTGTGGCAGACATCGGGACCATCGTCCGCATAGATGCCACTCTCATAGGCATCATAAACCAGGCCGACGATGAAGGCCTCCGGCCAGCGGCGGCGGATGGCGGCGACGATCGAGGAGCCCGGCTGCGGGTTTTCGCCGCGATGCATGCCTGTGATGGCGATCCGGATGCGATTCACAGCCATGAAAGTTGTTGGAGATCCCAGAGAAAGGCATCCACATCACAGCGTGCAGCGATCGGGTCAACCTCCCAGCGCTCGGTGATGCGATCGACCAGCTCGTCCACCGAAGCTCCCTGCTGCAAGCCGCGCAGGCAGGCGAGTCCGGTGGTGCTGAGCTGATAACTTTCGCCGGTGTTCGGATCGAAGGCGAAGCCCCGGTCGTTCAGCATCAGGTCGGCCAACCTTGAAGGTGGCTCGGAAGATGAAAGCGGATTCATGGCAGCTCGGAGTGAAGGTCATTTCGTGGCCATCTCCAGCCCTTGGCGGAGATTGGCGTATTCGGGATTCAGGCTCATCAGGCGGCGGAAGCCATCGATCGCCTCGCGCTTCTGTCCGACGTAGAGCGAGCACCAGGCGGATCCACTGATGGCGTCCTGATCCTCCGGATACATCGAAAGCACCCGCTGGTAGGCCGAGCCGGCGCGGCGATGGTCCTTCGCCTGAAAGCATCCCCAGGCATAGGCCATCAAGGCACGGTAGTTGGTCGGCTCGATCTTCAGCACCGCATCCGCCGCAGCGGTGGCATTCGCCACATCGCCCTTGGCCTGATAGACATTCAACAGTCCCAGACGAGGGTTCAGCGAGTTGGTCTGGAGCTTCGCCGCCGTGCCGTAATACCGGCCAGCGTCGTCATACTTCTTTTCACTGTAGTTCAGCCATCCGGCCCGGAGATTGGCGAGGTAAGGGTCACCGCCGTTCTTGGCATAGGTCATCAATTTCTCCATCGCCAGGACAGTGTCGCCGTTGGTTTCGGCCGTGACGGACTCCTGCCACATCAGCCCGATGGCCTCCTCGCGCGATTTCTGGCCGGCCTCTGGAGCGGCGACGGCGATGGCAATGACGGGAAGCAGAAGGAGGAGGATTCTTTTCATGGCGGCTTGAACTTTGTGCATCCAAGCTCCACCCCACCTGTAAAGCCAGTATGTTCGCGCAGGGCCTAAATTGTAAAATGCGGGTAAAGCGCTCTCCTGCAGCGGAGGTCAGGGCGAGGGAGTCACCACGATCCGATAAAAGCGGCGTGGACCGTCAAGGACCGGGTTGAAGCTGAGCGCAGGAGGATTGGTCGT
>JAIYDT010000001.1 GCA_027487355.1 Verrucomicrobiaceae bacterium | reverse complement strand
TGTGTTCATCCGCTGTCCTGCCCGCAGATAATCCTCCTGATCCGCCCGGGTTGTGATACAGGCATCGCAAGGATATCCTCGTCACCTCCGATGCGAACCCACCCTTTGCGATCCTGCTGTCTGCTTCTGGGCACACTCGTTGGCGTCCCTCTCTGCCTGGCGAAGGAACCTAGGTTCGATCAGGCCCTGCAGACGATCCGCGAGTCGAAGAGCGTGACCACGGCGGCCGTCGGGGAAGCAGGAATCAAGACCGAGGCCTTCAGCGCCTTTGAAGTCATCGCCAAACAGGCCACGCGAGAGCAGCTCCTGGCCTTGGCGAAGGACGAAAACGTCAACCTGAAGGCCTATGCCGCCATGGCCCTGAAGGAACGTTTTCCCCGTGAGGACTTCTTCGAGCTGCTCATGGAGCGGCTCAAGGACGAGGCGGAGTTCGACTATCGCAACGGCTGCATCGGCTACCGCATGACCGTCGGGGATTTCTATCATCAGGCCCTGATCGACTCGCTTTCACCCGAGCATCAGGCCCTGGTGCTCGATTATCTTCTCACCTCCGACAACAAACTGGCCGCCACGGATCAGGCGCTCTGCGGCGCCGAGATCCCGGAACGCCATCTGCCCCGATTGCGGGCTCTCGCTGCGGCAGGAAACGGTTCGGCCCTGCTCGCGGTGGCGCGGTTCAAGAAAGACGAGGACAAGCCCCTCATCCTCGCAGCGGTGAAAACGCATCCCCTCGAGTGCTTTCGCTGCGTCGCCCAGAATCCCCAACCCGAGTTCTTCAAGGTCCTGCAGGACGCCCACCCGGCCCTGCTGGCGGAGTCCACCTGGTCTGCCACCCAGCGCGAATTCTACACCGCAGCCGCAGCCTTTCGGAATCGGGAGAGTGCCGCGCTGTTCGAACGGGTGGTGAACGGAAGCGACCAGGAGATCCCGATGAGGAAGTATCACCTCGACTTCATCGGCAACGCCATCAACTCCAGCGAGGAGCCTGTTTATGACGAATTGAAATGGCGCTTCTGGGGGGAGCTTGGACGGATCAGCCAGGCGAATTTCCAGCGGCTCGTCGGTCTCGATGAAGCACGCGCTATCAAGCTCACCCGCCAGACGCTCGATCACCTTTCTTGGGAGGTCCCCACCGAAGTCGTGACCGCGATGTTCACGCTGATGTCGCCAAAAGATCCCGGCTACGTGGACGGAGTCATCGCCGCTGAACTCGGAAAATGCGAACTGCCGCGCTACAGCTACTTTGCCAGCCTCGCCCTCCAATCCCCCAAGGACAGCTACATCGAGCCACTCTTCAAGGCCGTGGAATCCTCCACGAATCCTTATCTCTATCTGCCCGCCACCGAGGCCCTCGTGGCCTACAAGCAGGATGCCATCCAGAAGCGCCTGCTGCTCGCGCCGCAGAAAAACAAGGCCCTCGCCAAAGGCTGGGCCGCCACCGAGTTCGCGAAGCGGGTCAAACCAGCGCCACCGCCGAAGATCCAGAAGAAGCGAAAGTAGAAGTCCAAGTCTCCCCAAATCAAAAATCTGAAATCGTCAATCGGCCCATGAAGACGCCGACGACTGGATTGACGATTGATGACTGACGATTGTTGATTTTTGATTTGAAGGCTTTCAGATCGATCCCTCCGGCTCTCACTCATCTGCAACGGCAGGCTCTCCGAAGCAGTCTCGATGGTCGATCAATGTGGGGGCGCGAGGCCGGCTGACCCCGGAAACGCTAAGGAAGGCAGAACCTGGGCGTATCCCTTTCACCCAACCATGTTCTGCTTCCGCTTTCACAGGTCCTTCACCGCCGCGCTGCTCTGCCAGCCGCTGTTGGCGGCACCCGTGGACTTCACTCGTGATGTGAAGCCCATCTTTGATGCCCACTGCATCTCGTGCCATGGGCCGGAGAAACACAAGAGTGGCTATCGGCTGGATTCGCGGGAGGCGGCGCTGGCAGGTGGAGAGAGCGGCGAGGCGGCCATCGTTCCAAGCAAGCCTGAGATGGGCTCGCTCATCCGCGTGGTCGATGGCTCGGACAAGGAACTCTTCATGCCCCCGCGCAAGAGTGATGCGAAGCCGCTGAGCAGCACGCAGATCGAGACGTTGCGTCAATGGATCGCGGACGGCGCGAAGTGGCCGGAGTCCGGCGTGGAAAAGACAACCAAAGCGACAGAAGCCGAGAAGCACTGGAGCTTTCAGCCGCTGAAACGTTCGAGCATTCCCGGCAACGAGGGAAATCCGATTGATGCCTTCATCCACGCCAAGCTGCGCGAGCGTGGGTTGGCCTCTTCACCCGAGGCGGAGCGCCGCACGTTGATCCGCCGGGTCACGTTCGATCTCACCGGGCTTCCACCGACGGCGGAGGAAGTGGAGGCCTTCAGCGCGGACCAGGATCCCAAAGCCTATGACAAGCTCGTGGATCGGCTGCTCGCGAGTCCGCGCTATGGCGAACGCTGGGCACGGCATTGGCTCGACGTCGTCCACTTCGGCGAGACGCATGGCTATGACAAAGACCAGCCGCGCAACAACGCCTGGCCCTATCGCGACTACGTCATCCGCGCCTTCAACGATGACAAGCCTTACGCCCGGTTTGTGCAGGAGCAGATTGCGGGTGATGTGCTGTTCCCCGATACGGTGGACGGAATCACGGCGCTTGGGTTCATCGCCGCAGGCCCGTGGGATCTCATCGGCCACAGCGAAGTGCCGGAGTCAAAGACCGACGGCAAGATCGCGCGCCATCTCGACCGCGATGACATGATCAGCAACACGATCAATACCTTCCAGTCGATCACGGTGCATTGCGCCCAGTGCCACGACCACAAGTTCGATCCCATCAAGCAGGAGGACTACTATTCGCTTCAGGCGGACTTCGCGGCGCTGGACCGCGCGGACAAGGCCTACTTCGCCGATGCCGCGCTCACGAAGCGCTATGCCACGCTTCAGGTTGAAAAGCGCCAGCTCGATGCACGAATGAAGTCTCTCGATGAGGAGGCCGCCGGGGCGGCAGGCGACAAGCTCGTGACGCTCGACCAACGCATCGCTACCGCCACGAAGAGCCTGAAAGGCAACAGCGTTCCGCAATTCGGCTATCACAGTGCGATCTCGCCGAAACAGGAGGCGGTGAAGTGGGTGCAGGTCGATCTCGGCCAGAGCGTGGACATCGACAAGATCGTGCTGCTGCCTGCCCATGATGACTTCGGCGGCATCGGCGCAGGCTTTGGTTTCCCGCAGCGCTTCAAGGTGGAGGTGAGCGATGACCCGGAGTTCCGCCAAGGGGCGTCGCTGGTGTGGAAGCGACACGACGAAACCTTCATGCGGGACTTTGCCAATCCCGGGATCGCCCCCTTCACGACGGGTGGAGCGAAGGGTGACTTCCGTGCGCGCTATGTGCGCGTGACTGCGACCAAACTCGCGCCTCGCAAGAACGATTTCATCTTCGCGCTCGCGGAGCTGCAGGTGCTGGATGAATCGGGGAAGAACGTCGCGCTCGCTGCGAAAGTCACCGCGCAGGACAGCATCGAAGCCATGCCGCGCTGGGCGCAGGCGAATCTCGTGGACGACCATGCACCCTCACCGCCGGATTCGAGTGCGGGCGACCTCGCCACCCTTCGCACGCAGCGGTCGCAGCTGTTGCTGGACTCCCTGGCGGAATCAAGGCGCAAGCAACTCACTGATGCCACGGAAGCGCTCAAGCGCGTGACGACTGAACTCGACGAGTTCCCCCAACCGCAGATGGTCTATGCGGGCACCGTGCATCACGGCAGCGGAAACTTTTCCGGCACCGGCCCGAATGGCGGCAAGCCGCGCGCCATCGCCTTGCTTGCCCGCGGCGATGTGAAGCGGCCAGGCAAAGAAGTGTCGCCGGGTTCGCTGAGCTTCCTTGCAGGGCTGCCCGCGCGCTTTGACCTGAAGCCCGATGCCGACGAAGGCGAGCGTCGTGCCGCGCTGGCACGCTGGCTCTCCGATGAACGCAACCCGCTCACCTGGCGCAGCATCGTGAACCGCGTGTGGCAGTATCACTTCGGTCAGGGCATCGTGGAGACGCCGAATGACTTCGGCAAAATGGGATCAGCGCCCACCCACCCCGAGTTGCTCGACTGGCTCGCCGTGTGGTTTCGCGATGATGCGAAAGGCTCGCTCAAGGCGATCCACAAGCTCATCGTCACCAGCGAAACCTACCGCCAGACATCCGTGCCCGATGAAGCACTGATGAAGCGCGCCAGCGAGACCGATGGCTCGAACACGCTGCTCTGGCGGCAGAACCGCCGCAGGCTGGAGGCGGAAGCCATTCGCGACAGCATCCTCGCTGCCGCTGGGAAGCTCGACCTCACCATGGGCGGGCCGAGCTTTCAGGACTTCGTCATCGAGAAGCCTGAGCACTCGCCGCACTACGAATACCAACTCTCCGACCCCGAGGACGCGAGGATTCAGCGCCGCTCGGTTTACCGCTTCATCGTGCGCAGCCAGCAGCAGCCATGGATGGCCACGATGGACTGCGCCGACCCGGCCATGCTCGTGGAGCGGCGCAATCAGACCATCACACCGCTGCAAGCGCTCGCGCAGCTCAACAATCAACTCGCCCTCGCGATGGCGAAGCACTTCGCAGAACGCATCGCCAGATCAAGCCCCGACCCCGCGGCTCAACTCATCGTCGCCTTCCGCATCGCGCTGCAACGCACGCCCACCGATGCCGAGCGCGACGAACTCATCCGCTATGCGAAGCAGCACGGTCTCGCGAACGCCTGCCGCCTCGTGCTGAACCTCAACGAATTCGTCTTCATCGACTAACTGCCATGAACTCGCTCTTCCATCGCTCCCCCCCTCCCTCTCCGATGACCCGCCGCGACTTCCTTTGGCAAAGCGGCGGCGGACTCGGCGGGATCGCGCTCGCAGCCATGTTCGGCACAGAACAAGCCCGCGCCGGTGAACTGCCCGGCATCCTCAGTGGCAAGCTGCATCATCCGCCGAAGGCGAAACGCGTCGTGCAGCTCTTCATGGCCGGCGCGGCCAGCCATCTCGACCTCTTTGATTTCAAACCCGAACTCGTGAAGCGCCACGGTCAGCCCAGCGACTTCGGTGAAGCCGTGGTGGCCTTCCAAAACGGACTCGGCCCGTGGAAGAAACCCGTATGGGACTTTCAGCGCCACGGGCAGAGTGGCAAGATGCTCGGCGAAGTCGTCGCCGACCTCGGCAGTGTCGTGGATGAGATCGCGTGGATTCATAACCTCGTCGGCAAGACCGGCGTCCACTCGCAGGGCACGCTGCTCCAGAGCACCGGCTTCAACCGCCCAGGATTCCCGAGCGCCGGCTCATGGGTCAGCTACGGACTCGGTTCGTTGAATGACAACCTGCCCGCCTACGTCGTGCTGCCCGACCACCGAGGACTCGCGTCGAATGGAACCAAGAACTGGGACGCCGCCTTTCTCCCCGCGCAGCATCAGGGCACCGTCATCTATCCCGGCAGCGAGACCCCCATCGTGGACCTTTTCCCCGACGCCAAACGCGGAGACTTCATCAACTCCGCCAGCGAGCGCGATGGCGGTGCCTTGCTCGCCCGGCTCAATGCCACCCACGCCGCCACGCGCCCTGGCGACGAACGATTGGAGGCACGCATCCGCAGTTACGAACTCGCCGCCAAGATGCAACTCGCCGCACCCGAGGCGCTCGACATTTCCAAGGAATCCGCCGCGACCAAGGCGATGTATGGCATCCGCGACGACGTGAAAAACTGGCCGAAGGAAATCAACGCCGAGGAGGAGATGGACGTCTTTGGCCGCAAATGCCTCGCCGCCCGCCGGCTCCTTGAACGCGGTGTGCGCTTCGTGCAAATCTGGAGCGGCAACGACAACGGTTTCCCCCGCCGCAACTGGGACAGCCACGAGGATGTCGAGCGCGACCACGGCCCGCTCGCGCGTGGTTTCGCCCGAGGAGCCAGCGCCCTCATTCGCGATCTGAAACAGCGCGGCCTGCTCGACGACACCATCATCCTCTGGACCACCGAGTTCGGCCGCATGCCCAGCTCCCAAGGCGGCGGCAAAGGCCGTGACCACAACCCCTACGTCTTCACCAACTGGCTCTGCGGTGGAGGGATCAAAGGCGGCATCACTGCGGGCGAAAGCGACGAATGGGGCTACAAGCCCCTCGACCGCGCCAACCCCACCGAAGTCCATGACGTCCATGCCACCATTCTCCACCAACTCGGCATCGACCACACCAAGCTCACCTATCGCAGCAACGGCATCGACCGCCGCCTCACCGATGTGCACGGGCATGTGATCAAGGAAATCATCGCGTGACCCGAAACAAATGCTCTGGCAAACTATTGGATCGCGACCATCTGGAGATCCCAAACTCGGTTGTCAATCATACTACCCCTGAAAATCGAAATAGAAAATATAAGTTATTGGTTGACGGCATCGTCTCCTATCGAGGTTCTATTAATTATATAATGAATGATTTTCAGGCTGGCGAATGGAGCAACTCAGCAGCAGCCAAACTAAATGGTTTGACTCACGGGTGTCCGGTTGAATCGAGAATGAGGATTTAGAAATCTTTGTCGATGAGAGGCTTACGATCAAAAATGGATGTGAGGGATTTGAACTCCGGCGACGGTTTAGAGACGATTCTGG
>JAIYDT010000349.1 GCA_027487355.1 Verrucomicrobiaceae bacterium | reverse complement strand
GGATACGATCCGCTCGCCATTCCCTCGGACACCATCACGTCCAAGACCTTCGACGTGAAGGATGCCAAGAGCGGTCGCAGCCTTCCGATCCGTGTCTATCTTCCGAAGTCGGACAAGCCAGCACCCGTCATCCTCTTTTCCCACGGACTCGGCGGCTCGCGCGACAACAACCCCTATCTCGGAAATCACTGGGCCGCTCGGGGTTATGTCGTTGTCTTCGTCCAGCATCCCGGCAGTGACGAAAGCGTGTGGAAAGACACGCCCGGACTTCAGCGCATGGCCGCGATGAAAAAGGCTGCCTCCGGAGAAAACTTCCTCGCCCGCAACAAGGACATCCCAGCGGTTCTCGACACGCTCACCACCTGGAACGGCGAAAAGGATCATCCCCTGAAAGGCCGGCTCGATCTCAGCCACGTCGGCATGTCCGGCCATTCATTCGGCGCGGTCACCACTCAGGCGGTGTCCGGCCAAGCCTTCCTTGGAGGAAAGACGACCTTCCTCGAACCCCGCATCGATGCCTCCGTGATGCTCAGTCCCAGCCCACCGCAAGCGGGTGATCCGGCCACCGCGTTTTCCACGATCAAGATTCCCTGCCTGCTGATGACCGGCACCCTCGATGACAGCCCGATCGGAAACTCCAAACCAGAGGACCGCCTCAAGGTTTACCCAAACCTCAAGCAGGCCCCGGCCTGGCAGGTCGTCTTCGACAAGGCCACGCACATGAGCTTCGGCGAGCGACAAAAGACCGGCCTCGCCGCCTTCCGCAGCAACAGCGATCCCCGCTACCACAAGGCCATCCTCGCCCTCAGCACCGCCTTCTGGGACATGACCCTGAAAAGCGACCCAGCCGCCAAAACCTGGCTCAACGGCCCGGACGCGAAGTCGGTATTGGTCCCCGCGGACAAGTGGGAGATGAACGGGAAGTGAGGCTGTGGTGGGTCCCCCTTAAGGCCCCGGCGCGGCAACCCGGAGCCGGATGATATCAGCCCCCGGATTCCAGCCCACATCCCCACCCCGGAATTCTCCGGATAGACGCACCTCCAACGAAAGATTCCTTGTAGCATCAAGGAACTCCGACCAACATCCCGCCATTACTCTCGACGAATATCACTTCGGGAGGTCATACGAATCACGTCTGTTCGACTAGAAAATGAAACTCTTACTCCTATGGCTATTATCCGCATCTATCTTGATGGGGCAGAACCAAGACCCATTCAAAGAGGAAGTTGCTCCGATTCCTGAATCAGATGAGGCTATTTACGACTTTGACGATGTCCACAAGTGGGATGATGTGATCGTTAAAGGGATCGGCAAAGCTGAAGAGAGAATTATTACTTGGGGTGCTACGAATGTTGCTTCGCATCGAGGAGTGGCTGGCAAGAGCCAACAGCTGCGGTTTACTCTTGATTCCAAAAGGTATGATGAAGCATTGCTTCACCCCGACTTGAATCGAGGTATTATTCTGATGGCTGGCGATCCCAGATTCCCAACGCTGCACTGTTGGTTGCGGCCATTTTCCACTTATGACGGCAAAGTGAGTTTTGTTTTGAGTGTTCCTGTGGATCGACTGGGAGAGACGTATATTGCATTCATCCCGCGTGACGGTAAGAAGCGATATCTATACAAGCTCGATGATGTTGTCCAAGAACTGAAGAATGCAGCCACTACCAACAAAAAAGAGTAGCGAACAAATCGTGACCCACCAACCGGTCTTAAGCTCTTCAATTCCATTACGATCTCTTGTCAACCGCGCCGGTGGGCGCACATCTAACGTCGTCCCAGAAAATGAAGATGCCGAAGCGTGCGGTTCTGATTGTTGCGGCAGTCATCGTGGTTTGGTGCGGCTACTCGCTCCGCAAGCTTGGATGGGCTTCCGACTTTGGAGTTTCATGGCGAGTCGATATTGAAGCGTCGGTCTCCAAGATTGACAGGGTGCCCGATCAGTTCAGGCACCGATTCACCTCAGTTGAGGACTACAAGAACTACGTGAGGAATCGCGCCAGCGGACTTACGCTGACAATCTACGAGAACGGGACAGCCTCATTGGGCCAGAGCGGGAGCAGAAGCACTGCTTTGGTGTGGCGGAAGGATGACGATTTCGATTACTGGCTCAACACGAAAGGCTCTTGGCTGTTTCCGGTGGCGAGCGTCGGGCATGGCTTCGAGCGTGTTTCATCAAACACAGCCCGCCTCAAGTTTCAACTGGAGTGGAACGAGAACGCAGCCACTAGAGAGTTTCTCCTGCTACGGCGCTGATTCGTGAATTCAAGGAGGCTAACACGTCGCGGTTGGCAACGGCGGACAAGCTCCCTCGTTCGCTTCGCTCTATGTGTCCTGCGCCGCCGTGCCACCACATCAAACGTTGCTTAAGGGAGGCATCTTGGACGATCCTGGCCTGTTCCGGACAAGGCCTTGGTGGGTGGGAACTTTCGGCTTCCGCATGCACTCCATGGGATAAACGCCGGAGACATTCCCTGTTCCGTTGCTCCAGCCTGCGGTGGGACTCGTCGCGCTCCAGAAGCTTTATCAGGGTCTTGGCGACGAGATGGCGGGCGGAGTGGAGTTCTTTAATGACCGTCGAGATGGAGATGGCAGGCCGCGAGGAAAGCAGGGTGGGGATGCCTTCAGGGATGGCGGGCGGGGGCAATATGGAGAAGGGGTTTGAAACCCCTTTGATTAGGTCGGGCCAATGGTGGCGGATTCTTCGCCAAGGGGTTGCAAACCCCTTCTCCGTATTCCTGTGTCACTTCACCCGCTGCTTCCAGGCGGGGTAGTCTTTTTCCAAAAGGCTGGCGGCGTAGGTGCCATACCAGGAGTAGCCGTTGCGGCGCTCGTAGCCGATGTCGGCAAGGTTGGGCTTGGGGATGCCGTCGCGATCGCAGAAGTACGGCTTGCCGGTCTTGAGATCGTAGAAACGGGCCCAAAGGGGCTTGGCACCGGGGTCGGCGACGACGACGCGGTCGATGCCCTTGGGGGACTTCGGGTCGGGCTTTGAGTCGATGCGGATGCCCTTGATTTTCGAGGCTTCGAACCAGGCGATGGCTCCCTCGACGGCGCGTTTCACCTCGGGGCTGGGCTTTTCCAGGCTCATCAGCAGGCGGGTGATGCCGACGGACTCGGAGCCGCTGAAGGAGGCGAGCTCGTAGGCGCGGGCGTTGGCGGGCTTGAAGGTGACCTCGTCGTGCTGGGCGCACCAGACGGTGGGCTTTCCCTCGACGACGATCTGGCACTTGAGGATGCAGGCAACACCCTTGTCGAAGGCCTCGATGGCGGCCTTGCGATCCTTCTCGGGGACGAAGGTGTAAATCGGGCTGGCGTGGACCTCGCGGAGGAATTCCATGACCCGGACCATGGCTCCATCGTTGAAGGTGATATGTCGATGATACTGCTTGCTCAGTGGAATGTACTGGGGCCAGCCGCCGTTGGGATATTGGGCCTTGAGGATGTAGTCGAGGCCCTTGGTGAAGGCCTTTTGAAACGAGGTGTCCTTGGTGGCGTTGAAGCTGCGGGCGAGGAAGCGGAGCTCGTCGGTGGTGGCGCCGTTGTCGAAGGTGGGTTTCAGCTCCTTGCGGTCGCCCTTGTAAGGCTTGTCGACCGTATCGGTGTTCTTCGGCCAGCCGCCGAGTTCGGACTGATAGGAAAGGATGCTGGCGGCGATCGTTTTCGCCTCGGGCGTGGCGAACCAGGCGTCGGGCTTTTTCAGATACGCCGCCGCGCCCCCGCCTGCGGCGAGAAGCGGGGTCGAAACAAGGAGCGACGCCGCGAGCAACAGACGGAGGGGGCGGGACATGTTGAAAGGCAAATTACTTGTCGGTCTTGAGAACCAGATCCTTGAGCTGGACGGTCATCGGTGGTCCGGCGTGGAGCTGGATGGCGAGGAGGCCTTTTTTCGCGCCGACGGTGGTGTTGTCGGTGACGTCAACGGTCTGCTTGCCGTTGATGAAATGCTGGAGGTGGCCTCCCTTGGCGATCACGACGAAGTCGTTCCACTCGCCAGGTTTGATGCCGGCCTGAATTTCATCGGACTTTCCGACTTCGCCGGTGACTTCGATCTTGGGCTTCTTCGGGTCCGCGCCATCGGTCATGACGACCTTCTGGCCGCGCTGGGCGAGGATGCCGCGACCCTTTTCCTCGTAAAGGATGCCGGAGTAGGTCTTGCCGATTTCGAAGTCCGCCTGGTAACCGGCGACGACGGAGTATTCGGGTTTGACGATCTTGCTGCGGTACTGGACGCCGGAGTTTCCGCCGCCCTCGGCTTTGCCGTTGACGTCGAGGATCTTGTATTTGAAGTGGAGTTCGAAGTCGCCGACCTCGCCGTCCCAGATCAGGAAGGTGTTTTCCTTCACGGGGGTGGCGGCGGTGGATTGGCCGGTGATGGCGCCGTCCTTCACGCTCCAGAATTCAGGCTGACCCTTCCAGCCGGTGAGGTCCTTGCCGTTGAAGAGCTTCTTTTCATCGGCGTGGGTGAAGGTGGCAGTGGCGGCGAGCGCGAGGAGGATCGGGAGTTTTTTCATGGGATGGAGGGATCGGAAACGGATTTCAGGAAGCGGTTCTTTCGTCAGGTCAGATGACAGAGTCCCCGGCTAGTCCACGTTTCGCTGCGCAGGAATCCAATCCAATTTTCCTCAAAACCATGACTCCTCTGCTCCGTCACGCCGCCCCGCTTCTGGCCGGGATCGCCCTTTCCAGCCCGCTTCTGGCCGATCCCCTGACCTACGAAGGCACAGCCGGCCCCGGAAAGGGAAAGAAGGTCGTGCTGATCGCCAGCGACCACGAATACAAGTCGGAGGAGGCGCTGCCGCAGCTCGGGCGGATCCTGGCGAAGCATCATGGATTCAAGTGCACGGTGCTGTTCGGGCTGGATCTGGCGACGGGCGACATCAAGCCGGGCAGCTCGAACATCCCCGGCACCGAGGCCTTGAAGGACGCCGACCTGATGGTCATTTTCACCCGTTTCCAGAACCTCCCGGCCGAGCAAATGCAGCCGATCCTCGACTACCTCGCGCGCGGCGGTCCGGTGATCGGCCTGCGCACGGCGACCCACGGCTTCAAGATCCCGAAGGATAGTCCGTTCGCGAAGTATGATTTCAGCTACCAGGGCGCGGACTACAAGGGCGGCTTCGGTCGACAGATCCTCGGCGAAACCTGGGTCGGCCACTACGGACCGAACCACAAGTCGAGCACGCGTCTCGACATCGTTCCTGAAAAGGCCGGTCACCCGATCCTCAGCGGCGTGAAGTCGATGTGGGCGGAAATCGGCGGTTACAACGCCTACCCGATCGAGGGCAGCGAGGTCCTCGCGATGGCCCAGCCGCTGACCGGCATGAACCCTGATTCGCCGAACGACAGCACCAAGAAGCCGATGGCCGGCGCGTGGACGCGGGCCTACACCGGCACCTCCGGAAAGGCCGGACGCGTGTTCACCAGCACCTACGGAGCCTCCGGAGATGTGGCGAACGACGGCTTCCGCCGCATGCTGGTGAATGCCTGCTTCTGGGCGGTCGGGCAGGAAAAGGACATCAAGCCGGACGCCAACATCAGTCTCGTGGGCCCCTTCCGCCCGACCTGGCTGGGCACCCTGAAGCGCGCCGACCACGTGAAGCCGCTGGACCTGGCCGGCTACGACAGCCCGATCTGGCCGGAATCCGACGCCAAAAAATGAGTCTTGCCCGGCCCTTTCATCGCGCTTGCCACCGCCGCGATTCCTGCCAGCTTCTTCGAACCCATTATGGAACTACTCGTAGCAACCCTCTGTGACAGCGCTCTTGAGAGCCAAGGCAAACTGAACGTGATCGGCGCATTCGATGCGATCGTCGCGCAAAGCTTTCCGGCCGGCTTCTCCTTCACGCTCGCCCTCCGCTTCAGCTTCACCTCCGCCGACCACGGCAGCCACAGCTTCTCGATCCGTTTCTCGGACGACTCGGAAGCCGCTGGCGATGTGCCGCCGAATGAGTCGACGATGGAAGTCAACATGCCCCCGGGCACTCCTGGCTTCTCGACCCAGAACCTCATCACGCCGCTCTCCGGCACCGTCCAGAAGGCCGGCATCTATCACCTCGACGTCCACTTCGGCGGCAAGGTCCTGGTCCACATCCCGCTCCGCGTGATCGACCAGAGCGAGATCACCGCTCCGGTCGCCTGAGCCCTCCACCCTTTCGAAAAACCCTCACCGTTTCAGGCCGCATCGGATGATGCGGCCTGATTCATTTCCGGGTTGATGGATGAGGCGTCGCCAGCCAGCTCACGGCGTTCGTGAGCACTTTCAGCGGCTCGGCCTGCCGAAAGACCGGGTAGGTCTCATGGCCCGGACGGAAATAGAACACCCGACCTTTTCCGACCTTCCAAACGCAGCCACTGCGGAAATGCTCACCCTTGTCCCAGCGTTCCTCAAAGATCACCTCATCGGGCTTGGGAACATGAAAGGGCTCGCCATACATCTCGGTTTTCGGGATGTCCCACGTGGCGGGCAGCCCGGCAGCGATCGGATGATCTGGCAGGAGGGTCTTCACATGACTCGGCGCTCCGTCTGCACGATAAGTTGGAAAGACACAGGCCGGCAGGGTCAGTGTCCAGGTGTCGCCTTCATGAGCAAGTGAAGGCGTCAGGGGATCAATGGCCTTGGGGACCTTCGGATAGGGCTGCTCCAACAGATACTTCCATTTCGCCGTGGCCCGCTCCGCCTCCGGCACCTGCGCCAGGGCATCCGCCTTGGCCCGCTCCTGCATCAGGCGGACGAAGGGCTTCGACCAATGGGCCGAGTGCAGCGCGATGAGGGAAAGCCTGCCATCGAG
>JAIYDT010000609.1 GCA_027487355.1 Verrucomicrobiaceae bacterium | reverse complement strand
GCGGCCCGACCTCCTCATTTCGGTGAGCGCCCTCCCTTGGTGGGGTGAAAGTTCTTCCAGGCAATGAGGTGGCACGAGGACACCGCTTGGAGATCCCGAGCCCCTGCGGTTGGTTTCCACGCTGCTGTCTCCGGGCCAGTCATTCCGACAGTCGTCTCAGCGGCATCTCATGAGGTTGCAAGGGTGGGGAACTGCTCCAGATGATGATATCAACATCGTGGTCGTTGGGAGCATCGCTGCAGCGGCCAGTTTCCAACGGCGAGTCCGCCACCCTGGGGAATGGATCGATCCTGATCAGCGCGTCTTCGAATCGTCCTCGATCCACTTCCACAGCGAGTCGAGACCGGCCTTGACCCTGGCTTTGGCTTCAGCGAGATCCCCACCGGGTGCGGCCTTGCCGAAGAGGTAGAACTTGATCTTTGGCTCGGTGCCGGAGGGACGGACGGCGAAGCTGCGGCCATCGGCAAGATCGACGAAGATCATCTTCTCCTTCGGCAGGAGGTCGCCTTCCTGGTCGAAGAGGTCCTGTTTCGAGAAATCGCGGATCTTTGCCACGGCCGAGCCATCGACCTGCTCCGGCGGATTCGCCGAATAGGAGTTGGCAAGCGACTGGATCTTCGCGGCACCGTCGGCCCCTTCCATGACGAGGGATTTCCCGCCTTCGAGGTGGTAGCCGTATTCGGTGTAGATCTCATCCAGCAGGGCGGGCAGGGTCTTGCCGACCGATTTCGCGTAGGCGGCGACTTCCGCAAACATCACGGCCGCGCCGTTGCCGTCCTTGTCACGCACGGCGTCGGAGCCGAGGTAGCCGTAGCTTTCCTCGCCGCCGAAGATGAAGAAGCGCGAGTATTCGAGACGCAGGGCGCGGGTCTCGGATTCTGTTAGAGAGCGGTAGTCGCCCTTCTTGTCGGCCGGGATGGCATCCTCGTATTTCTTGAGTTTGGCGGCGATGTACTTGAAGCCGGTGAGCGTATCGACCAGGCCGATGCCGAATCCATCGGCGATCGCGGCCTGGAGTTCGGTGGTGACATAGGTCTTGATCAGCAAGGCGCGGTTGCGGGTGGTGTCGTTGAGCCAGCCGAGGTCGAAGGCGGTCTTGACGCGATACCAGGCCATGAGCGAGCCGATCTGGTTGCCGGTGAGGAGCTGCATTTTTCCGGTGGCGTCGCGCACGGCGATGCCCATGCGGTCGCAGTCCGGGTCGGTGCCGATGACGATCTCCGCGCCTTCCTTTTCTGCGAGGTCGATGGCCATTTTCAAGGCCGGGGCGTTCTCGGGATTCGGCGACTCGACGGTGGGGAAGCGGCCATCCTGGATGTCCTGTTCGGGCACGGTCAGGACCTCGAAGCCGAAGCCGCGGAGCATCGGCACGATGATGTGGCCGCCGGTGCCGTGGAGGTTGGTGTAAACGACCTTGGTGGAGGAGCCGGCAAGCAACTCGGGACGCATCAGCAGGGTCTTGAGGCGCTCGTTGTAGAGGGCGTCGAAGTCCTCGCCGAGGATGGTGAGCTTGCCTTGCTCGGCGGCAGGCAGGGCCTCGTAGCGCTCGCTGGTGATGGCATTGACCTCGGTGATGATGGCGGTGGCGTGGGGCTCCACGATCTGCGCGCCGTCGTTGAAGTAGGCCTTGAAGCCGTTGTCGGTGGAGGGGTTGTGGCTGGCGGTCAGGACGACTCCAGCATCGGCCCGCAGTTCACGGACGGCAAAGGAGAGCTCGGGGGTGGAGCGAGGGCCTTCGAAAAGATAGGCATCGGCCCCGAGGTCGGTGGAGACCTTGGCGCAGAATTCGGCGAAATCGCGCGAGAAATGACGGGTGTCGTGGGCAAAGACGAGGACCGGCTTGCGATCCGGACCGGCGAAGCGCTTGGCATAGATCACCAGCCCCCGCACCGCGCGGCCGACGTTGTAGAAATTCATCGTGGCGGTGCCGACGCAGGGATGCTCGGGGCGTTCGTTCGGTCCGCCCTGGCCCTGCTCGACCGAGGTCACCACCTTGCCGATGGTCCGGCCGCGCAGGCCACCGGTGCCGAAGGCGAGGGTCTTGAAAAAGCGGTCGTTCAGCTCCTCCCAGTTCCCGCCATCGACCAGTTCAGTGATCGAGCGCAGGGCCAGATCCCCCGCAGCGCCTGCGAGCAGGGCCTCGATGTTGGTTTTGGCAGCGGACAGAAGTTTGCCTTCGGAGACGGATGTTTCGAGTCGTGAGGTGAGATCGCTCATTTCGCGCTGGATGATAGTGATTCGAGCAGGCATGGCAATCCCGCCCATGAGAGATCTTTTGAAAGCGGCATTGGCGGCCCGAACCCCCCTGTTGACCCCGCAGACCAATGCGCTGCGGCTGGTGGACGGGGACGGCGATGGCTTTCCGGGCGTGGTGCTGGAGGCTTTCGCTGACCGCTGGCTGGTCTCGACCGATGGCGGACGCTTCCCCCAGGGCTTCGAGCGCGAGGACCTGCCGGTTTACTGGAAGCGCCTCGATCAGCATCAGAAGGAGGCACCGGTCCACGTCTCCGGCCCGCCCGTCGACGAGCCCTTTCTCATCCGGGAGAACTCCGCCGCGTTCGAGATTTCCTTCCAGTCCGGCTACTCGCAGGGCATTTTCCTCGATCAGCGCGACAACCGTGCCGAGGTCCGGCGTCGCATGGGGCAGGGGATGCGACTGCTGAACACCTTTGCCTACACCGGAGCCTTCTCGGTCGCTGCGGCTCTCGGCGGCGCGGAAACCACCACGCTCGACCTATCCCAGCCTTACCTCGACTGGGCGAAGCGGAACTTCTCCCACAATGATCTGGATCCCGCCGCCCATCATTTCTGCAAGGGCGACACCTTTCATTGGCTGCGTCGTTTCGCAAAGCAGGGCCGCAGCTTCGATGCCATCGTGCTCGATCCGCCGACCTTCTCCCGTGATGAAAAGGGCAAGGTCTTTCGGGTGGAGAGCGATTATGGTGAGCTGGTCAGCCTCGCACTGTCCTGTCTTGAAAAGGGCGGCTGGTTGCTCTGTTGCACCAACTGCCGCAAGCTCTCGCACTTCGAGTTCGAGCGCCAGATCTCGAATGCGTCCTCGAAACGTCTCCAGCTTCGGCGCTCGGAAATGCCGGATGATTTCACCGGTGAGCCCTACTTGAAGTCTGTTTGGGTGCAGGCTTGATGGGGAATATGATCAACCACAAAGAGCACAGAGAACACAAGGAATGTGGTCTGAATCTTTGTGGTCTTTGTGTTCCTTGTGGTTAAACAATCTGCGGAACCCTCATGCCATGAGGCGCAGCGATGGCCTGGTCGCTCCGATTCACCTTTCCTCCTCCGAGGATGGCAGGGAGATTGCCTGCCGCCTTGACAATCAGCCCTTTTCCGACAGCGAGGAATCGAATCGCAGGCTTTGGTGGGCGAAGAAGTTGGGCTCTGTCACAACAATCGTTGCAGGGTTCGGGCTCCGCTGTTAGGGAGAGGCGAATGAAAGTCGGCATCATCGCCAACCCACGCAAACACGACGCCAGGCAGGCGATTGTCGAACTTCGCGCGGCCTTGTCGCGAAGGGGGATCGACTCGGTGCTGGAAAGCGCTACGGCGGACTGGCTTGAGGAATCTGGAGGAATTCCAGGCAGCGAGTTCGCCGACCTCGTCGATGCCGTCGCCGTGCTGGGTGGCGATGGCACGATGCTGAATGCCGTGGCCTGTCTCGGAGTCTTTGAAAAGCCGGTGGCCGGGATCAATCTTGGCACCCTCGGTTTCCTGACGAGCTGCACCGACGACGAAGTGGATCTTTTCGCCGAGGTGCTTGCCACCGGCTCATTCACCACCACGCGACGGATTCTGTTAGAGGCTGTGGTTTGCCAGGAAGGCAAGCCGCCCGAGTCGTTTTTCGCCCTGAACGAGGTCACTCTGGCCCGTGGTCAGACAGGTCGTCTCGTCTCGGTGTGTGCCACCGTCGATGGCGAACTTCTCAATCACTACCGCGCCGACGGACTCATCGTCGCCACGCCCACCGGCTCCACCGCCTATTCGCTTTCCGCAGGCGGTCCCTTGATCGCGCCAACTTCAGGTGTCTTCGTCATCACGCCGATCTGCCCGCACAGCCTCAGCCAGCGATCGCTGGTCCTGTCTGATGAGGTGGAAATCGGTCTGTCGCCGGAGAACACCGACGAGGGTCAGCTCCTCTTCACCGTTGACGGCCGCGACACCGTTCCAATCTCCGCCGACACCCGGATCACCGTCCGCAAGGCCTCACGCGGCTTCCACCTCCTCCGCCTCGAAGGTCGCTCGTTCTACGAAGCACTCCGGCAGAAGCTGAAGTGGCATGGTGGGTGAGGTGGCGTGAATGATCTCAAACCTGCCGCTCAGGAGCATCGATCACCAGTCCGTCGAACGGCCGATGGCCTTAACGCAGACAGGGAAAGTGGGGAGACTTCCGGGTCACGACTCCTTCCGAGTCCCCGAGCGCTTTTTCAGCCCGCGAAGTCCCAGCGCAGCTCCGAAGGCAAGGAGGGCGGTGAGAGGCGGAGCAGGTGCGGCTGGAGCATTGGAGGCAAATGACCACTTGCCGGGGTCCTGAGCGGCCACGCCGGGAATGTTTGGCTTGTCTGGGCCAACGTTGGGCTTCGGCGTCTTGATGTCGCTATTCTGACCAGCAGAAGCCTTCTGCTCCGCCTCCTTCTTGGACGCCTCAGCCTGAAGCTTTCGGGTCTCCTCTTCCTTCAATCTCTCCTCATTGGTCCTGGCGTCTTCAGCAGACTTTGCTTGCTCCTGCTTTACCTTCTCTTCCTCACTCTGACCCTGGAAGTAGGCGGCCCTCTCCTTATCAAGTTGAACCCGAAGCTCCTGGATTTCAGCTTCAGCGGAAACAATCTTCTCCTCATCGAGCTTCAGCTTCTCATCATAGGTCTTGGCCTCCGAACCCTTGAGACCTTCCTCCTCCAGCTTCGCCCGTTCCTCAGGGGAGCTTGCTTCATTCTGACGCGCTCTATCCTCGTCCAGCTTCACCTTCATCTCATAGATCCGGGCCTCGGCGGAACGGATGCTTTCCTCGGCCAGTTTGAACTTCTGCTCAGGGTTCTGCGCTTCCTCGGAACGGAGCCTCTCCTCGATCAGCTTCAACTTCTCCTCGGGAGTCCGGGCCTCCTCAAATCGGGCTGTTTCCTTCTCCAGTTTCTCCTTTTCCTCAGAGGTCCGCGGTTCGGCCGTGCGGAGCCTCTCCTCCTCGACCTTCACCTTTTCGTCAATGGACATGGACTCGAAAGACCGAAGCCTCTCCGCCTGCTTGAGCTTGGACGCGATATCCAGCTCGTTGGGGCGAGCCGCGGATTGCGCCGGGCTCTCGACTTGAGCGATTGCGGAAATCGCAAGGCCAAGCCATGCGAGGGGGGCGAGCAGGTGTTGTGTGTTTACGTCGTCTCAAATGCCGGAGCAGCGAGTCATATACAAACTCAAAACGTCGTTCTACGCGATTGCGTGGGGCGTGAATGGCGCTTGTGCGCTCGGTCCAAATCAAAAATCAACAATCGTCACTCATCAATCGTCAATCCTATCTACGGCCGATGCTGGGACCGATTGAGAATTGACGATTGTTGACCTAACAGTTTAGTGAACCCGAAGTCCTCTGCTCTTTCGAAATTCCAGCTTGCCCGCCAGGCTTAAGTCGGACTTCAGGATAGAGGATAAGAACTCGGCCCGATCTTCGATTTCGTGGGAGTCCAACCGGTCGTTGCTTTGCGGGTCCTTGATCCGCCAGGCGGTCCCGTCGGTACGCAGGAACTTCGACAAGGCAGAGGCTTCTCCCTTCTCACGCGGAAACACATGGAAGAAGTCGCTGTTGGTATCGCCGCAGTGACATCCACAGCACGAATTGAGTGAAACCATCCGTCGCAGTTCCGGATCCCTCATCGCCCAGCCATTCCAGTGGTCCTGAGGTTGAAGCGCAGGAAGGGCGAAGGTGCCCACCGCCATTTCCTTTCGTGAGACCTTGAGGGTGGCCGGCAGGGTGATCTGGATTGGCAGGCGTTCCTTGATAACCTTGTCTCGAAGTTCGATTTCCTGCGTGTTGCGCTGCCGGGCCGCCTCGTCTTCCAGCCATTGGGTCAGTTCACGGTTGGCTGGTTTTTTTTCGTCAAAGAATTCCGCTGCGGGGGCTCCAGGTAGGACGGATGGGAACAGGTTGCCCTCACGAACCACGAACTCCCGAAACTCCCGCACCTTGCCGGTGACTCCATCGTTGATTCTGAGCCGCAGCAGCTGCATGGAATTTCCAACCGCATCCTGATTCAGGTGCTCCAACACGGTGGGAGGTTTTTCAGGAGCAGGTGGAAGCGGGTTTCGGGCCTTCTCTGGCCGCTTATCAATGAAGCATCTCGAAAGGGTCGCCAGGGCATCGAGATAGGCTCCATCGAACGCCTTGTGCTCACCCAACGCGTGCCAGGCAATCGCCCAATCGAGTCGCCGGCCTTCCTGCAATGCATCCAGGCCATACTCCGCGATCAGGGTGAGCCCGGGTTCCGCGACGCGGTCATTTCCATCCACCAAACAGTAAACCAGTCGAGCCTCGCCCGCCGTGCTGTCCACCGTGGAGTTGCTGCCGTAGTAGCCGCCGGAGCCTGATTTGGGAGCGATGGGAAGCCCCAGATCCATTCGGTTGGCGATGGCAAGAAGCCGGAATGGGGCGTTGGCCAGATTGGGTTTCCAAGGCTCCCGGCTGCCGGGTGCGTATCCGTCCCGCTTCTGCCAGTTCAGGATGATTCGCTCGCTGACTTCTTCGCGCGGTGCTGGTCCCTTCACGGTCGGGCCCTGAGGATTTGAAATCTGTCCCCGGCGCCACGAATCCAACCACTCCGCAACCTTTTGAGGGGCCTCTTCCTTTCCGAGTGCCTGCTCCATCAAATGCCCCCACGACCAGATACCCGGATAGCTTGCCTGAGGTGAATCGACAACCGCCACATCAGTGATCAGCAGTTCCATCGCGGGGTTGATGCGATGGGTTTGAAAATCCACCGCCTTTGCTGCGACGACGGAGGCGAGGAAGATCAGGGTCTTGCGGTAGAGTGCGTGCATGGTCACGGAGGAGGTTCGAGAAGATCGACGCCTCCGCGTCCGTTTCTATTCACGCTTTTTTCAAACCCACTGACGTGAATCCATCAGTTCGGGCCGTCGGGGCCGTTCTGGGCGAAGTGTCCGCGGCTGATTTCCACGAGATCTGAGGCGATGGGTGAGGTTCTGCGACGAATCCCGGGGTATGGAAAATCAAGGAATCCAACCACGAATGAACACGAATGGACACGAATGGACACGAATGGACACGAATGGACACGAATGGACACGAATGGACACGAATCTCAGATGGCGACGCGACGGTATTCGAGTTTGGGGTTCTTGAAGTTGATGATGATGGCCAGGCGGTGACCTGTGATCTTCAGATAGTTCATAACCTGGCCGACTTCGATCTGGGTGATGCGGTCGATCGTCTTGGCTTCCACAACGATTTTTCCGTAGGCGATCAAATCGGGAATGTACTCACCCGCAATGATGCCTTTGTATTCCACTGGGTAGCGAAGTTGCTGGGCATAAGGAATGCCTCTCAACTCAAACTCACGTGCCAGGGCATTCTCATATATCTTCTCGCTCAGCCCCGGTCCCACGTGCTTCACGACCTCAAACGCGCAGCTCATCACGGCGTAGGCCTCTTCCTTGAATAGAACATTCGTGTCCATTCGTGAAATTCGTGGTTCTACTTCTCAATGAAATCCCTTCGATCACGAGAGCGGACTGAAAGCACGACCGGGATGCCGGGAGCGGGGTGTTTTTCCCGATACTTGTTCTTGAGGAACTGCTCGTAGCTGGTGGGCATGAGCTTCTTGTCGTTGACGAAGAGGATCAGCGTGGGGACCGGGATGACGCTGTATTTCTCGTTCAGGCCGGTGGTGGCGTAGTAAAGCTTGAGGCGCTTGGCGGTCTTGCGATCCGACGGCGGAGGATTGGTCGTGAAGGCTCCGTGGAGGATGCGGTTCAGTGCGCCGGTGCTCGGCATGTTCTTGGAGCTGTCGCGGATCTTCAGGGATTCCTTGAGGACGTGATCGACCGCCTGGCCTTTTTTGGCCGAGGTGACGACGAAGGGGGCGTAGGAAAGGAAGAACAGCTCGCGCTTCACGTGCTCGGTGGCCTCTTCGAGACGGGCTCCACGCGGGGCGTCGGGGTGATAGAGGTCAAACTTGTTCAGGACGATGAGGCAGGGCTTTTTCTCCTCCATGATGAACTGGGCGATCTTGCGGTCCATGGCGGTGATGCCGGAGGCGAGGTCAATCACCAGCACGCAGAGGTCCGCACGTCGAATGGCCTTTTCAGATCGCATCGCGGAGAAGACCTCGACCGAGGAATCCCGCTTGGCCCGCGGGCGGAGGCCGGCGGTGTCGATGAGGGTGAAGTTTTCCCCGGCGAAGGAGTAGGGGAGATCGACCGCATCACGGGTGGTGCCGGCGATTTCGGAGACGATGGTGCGTTCGTCCTTGAGGATGGCGTTGATGAGCGAGGACTTGCCGGCGTTGGGCTTGCCGACGATGGCGAGCTTGATGCCGGCCGCTTCGGCGACTTCGGCAACGGCCTCGACCTCCGCCGCGAGGGGCGCGAGGATGCGGTCCATTTCCTCGGTTAGGAGGCTGAAGTTCCGACCGTGCTCGGCGGAAACGGCGATGCCATCCCCGAGGCCGAGACCGGCGAAGTCGCCGTAAACATTCTCGTGCTTGTCATGATCGACCTTGTTGAGGACGAGTCGGACGGGTGGCTTGGCCTTGCGGAGCTTCTGGCCGAGGGCCTGGTCGATCGGGCTGAGGCCTTCCTGGCCATCGACGACGAAGAGGATCAAGTCGGCCGTTTCCATGGCGATGTCCGCCTCGATCTGAACCTGGGCGCCGAATCCGTCATCGAGGGACGCGCCGATGCCACCGGTGTCGATGATGGTGCAGGGGTGGTTCGTCAGCGTGCAGGGCGCGGAAATTCGGTCGCGGGTGACGCCGGGTTGATCGTGAACGATGGCGATGCGTCGTCCGGCGAGGCGGTTGAAGATGGCGGATTTCCCGACGTTGGGGCGTCCGACGATGGCGACAGTAGGCATGGCGAAGGATTAGACATCCGCCAGCAGACGTCCACCTCGGATGCAAGAACTTCCTGGATGAAATCCGGAGGGGAGGGGAAAAGCGAATTTTCCAGAGCCCAACTCCACGCTCGCCAGCGGGTTGGACCCTGCCTAGGATCTCCGGACGATGATTTTGGGACTGTTTGAACCCTCCGGATTGATTGAGCAGGGCGGCCCGCTGGTGTGGGTGCTGCTCGCGCTGGCCTTTGTGGGGTCGGTGTGCGTTGTGGAGCGGCTGTTTTTCTTCCACCGGGCGCGGATCAATGTCGGCGATTTGCTGGTAGGTCTCTCGAACCATGTCCGCCGCAAGGCCTTTGCGGAGGCCCAGCATGAGGCGGCGCGGGCTCCGGGACCTGTGGCGCGTGTGGCTCACGCGGCCTTGCTGCGGCATTATCTTCCCCGTCCGGACCTGCGGGATGTGACCCAGGAAGCGGGTCAGCTCGAGGTGCCCCGGATTGAAAAGAACATCCGGACCATCCTGGCGGTGGCCTTGCTGGCTCCGCTGGTGGGGATGCTGGGAACGCTGCTGGGAATGGTCGAAACCTTCAAACGAGTCAGTGAGCAGGGTGGCTTCGCTGGACCCGCCGAGCTGGCGGGTGGCGTTTTCCAGGCGCTGATCACCTCGGTCATCGGCCTGACGGTCGCGGTGCCTATGTATCTGGCGTATCTCTATTTCCTCGGTCGCGCCAAGCGGCTGGCCCATCGGATCGAGCGGGCCGGGATTGAAATGGTCAACCTGATCTCCGATGCCCGCGAGGAGGGGGCGATCGTGTCGTTCCGCGAGGAGGTTGAGGCGCGTCGGCGCGGAAGTCGGAAGGACAAGCAGGAGGGCGCGTCTTGAAACTGGAGCTCACCCTGCCGGAGCGGCCCGGGTTTCTTCATGTGGTGCCGCTTTTCAACCTGTTCGCCTTGCTGCTGATGTTTTTCGTGCTGGGGCCCTCGCTGGTGCTCCAGTCTGGCGTGGCGGTCGAGCTGCCTCCCTCGCGTTTCCAGATGGAGCGCTTCAGCGGTGCGCTGGCGGTTACACTGGGGCCGGGACAGCCTCCGCAGATTTACTTCGGCCGGGAGTCCACCAGTCTGGACGGTCTCGGCAAGCTGCTGGATGACAAGCGAGGCAACGCCCAGGGGACCATCCTGCTGCGGACCGACGCCGGGACTCCGGTGGGCCTGGAGCGCGAGGTGGCCGAGGTCATTTTGAGAAAAGGCTATCGTCTGATGATGGTGGGTCGGCCGATTCAGGCCGGGGATGCCAGTTCATCCAAGGAACCGAAACCGTGAGCGGAAACAAACGAGAACAGACCGATCGCGAATGCGGACTGACGTTTTCCTGGAGATCTCCGGAAACCTCCGGACTGAGGACCTGCGCGGCGGTGGTGGTGGTGTCCCTGCTCTCCGTTGGAATTCTCGGAGCGATCCGGGTGAGGATCATGCCTTTGCCGCGGATCATTGAACGTCACGCCAGCATGGTGATGATTCCGGAAGGACCGGAAAGGGACTTTTGGTCGGTGAGTGTCGATGAGCAGGGGCCGTTTCCCGCCAGGTATGAGGTGAGTGTCGACCCGGTGGTCCTCGCGCATGAGAAAGCGGTTCTCGCCCAAATGAGGAAATGGGCGCCGTCGCGATCTGCGCTTCACGATCTCCCGGTCGAGTCCGGACCTCCAGCTGTGCCGGTGAGTCTCCGGGGCGAACGGTTTTTTCCGGAAGGGAAAGCGCCGGCGGCCCAGCAGGCTACCTCGCCGCTCAGTCCTCTTGTCCCGACGCTGCGGTCGCTGTCGCAGCTGCCGGTTGATGCCTGGCCTTCCGAGTTTCCGGGCTATCAGGATCAGATTCCGGCTGCAGTGGCGGCCAAACCATGGCGCTTCATGCTGGAAATCGGCCCAACCGGACGGGTGGTTCATCAACAGCCGCTCGAACGTGGGGATGATGAGGCGACCACCGCTGCGATTCAAAGTCTGGCGCGCTGGATCGGTCGCGTGAAGTTCGGTCCCTCGGCCAAGCCGGGTTGGATCGGGGTCGAGGTGGTTTTCACTCGTGGACACTGATGGACCTGCTGCTTCCAGAATTCGTGCTTTGGGCGCTGCTGGTGCCGATGGGCCTGATTGGTCTCCTGACACTCGCCTCCAGGCTGTCCCAGCTGGCGGGCGAACGACGGGCGGTGCGCGGACGAATCATCTGCCGGCTCTGCCTCCACGCCTTCGAGGATCATGGGACGGCGACCCTTCCCGAGTGCCCCGGTTGCGGCGCGATGAACGAACGTGGCCGGAGCCGGCGGCTCGGATGAGGGCTTGCGTCCCTCCAGAGTGCTCCTCATGCTCCCCGCACGTTTTCTGCGACCTTCTTAACAAACCATGAGCGAACGACGCGTCGTCATCACCGGCATTGGGTGTATATCCCCCCTTGGAAATGATCTGAACACCACCTGGGAGGGCATGAAAGCCGGCCGCAGCGGGATTGGAACGATCACCCTTCTCGATCCCGCACCTTACGACTGCAAGATCGCCGGTGAGGTGAAGGATTTCAGCCCGGACCAGTATTTCCGGGTGCCGAAGGATTCCCGTCGGGCCGATCGCTATGTCCAGTTCGCGGTGGCGGCGTCGAAGATGGCCTTCGAGGATTCCGGCCTCGATGTCTCCACGGTCAATCCACGGCGCTTCGGGGTGATGGTCGGCTCCGGCATCGGCGGTCTGGCCACCTTGGAACGCGAGCACGAAGTTTGTCTTGGAAAGGGACCGAAGCGGGTGTCGCCATTCACGATTCCGATGATGATCTCCAACATCGCCAGCGGCATCATCTCCATGGAATTCGGCCTGCTAGGGCCGAACATGGCCATCGTCACAGCCTGTGCGACCTCGAATCACAACATCGGTGAAGCCTGGCGCATCATCAAGTTTGGCGACGCCGATGGCTTCCTCTGCGGCGGTGCCGAATCGACCGTCCTTCCGATGGGGCTCGCTGGATTCTCCAACATGAAAGCCCTCAGCACCCGCAACGACGAGCCCGAACGGGCGTCGCGGCCGTTCGATGTCGATCGCGATGGCTTCGTTATGGGCGAGGGGGCAGGCGTGGTCATGATTGAGGAACTCGAGCACGCCAAGAAGCGCGGTGCCAGGATCTACGCCGAACTCATCGGCTACGGCGTGAGTGCTGATGCCTACCACCTCAGCGCTCCGTCGCCGGATGGTTCCGGACCGGCCTACGCCATTGAAATGTCACTCCGCCACGGCAAGACCAATCCGAACGAGGTCCAGTATCTCAATGCCCATGCCACCTCGACCGGACTCGGCGACGTGGCGGAGGCGAAGGCGATCAAGCTGGCCTTCGGAGACCATGCCAAGAACGGCCTGATGGTCAGCTCCACCAAGTCGATGACCGGGCACATGCTCGGTGCCGCCGGCGGGATCGAGCTCATCGCCAGCGTGATGGCCATTCACGACGGCGTGGTGCCTCCGACCATCAACGTCGAGAACCAGGACCCCGAATGCGATCTCGACGTGGTGCCGAATGTGGCCCGCGAGGCGAAGATCGATGTGGCCCTGAGCAACAGCTTCGGCTTCGGCGGTCACAACGCCTCGGTGCTCGTGAAACGCTACGCCTGAGCCATGGAACTCCCGCTCCATCGCCATCGACTGATCGTCCCCTTCGGCGATACGGATGCGAGCGGCTGGATGCATTTTCCCAACGTGTTCCGCTACGTCGAGGCGGCGGAACACGAGTTTCTGCGGTCTTCCGGACTGCTGGTGTTTGACCGTGCCCAGGGCGGCTGGCCGAAGGTCCATGTCGATTGCGACTACAAGCGCTCACTGCTGACCGGAGATGAGATCGAGGTCCAGCTCGCCGTTTCAAGAGTCGGCGCGGCGGCCGTGAACTGGAGCTTCGAGGTCTGGAAAGCGGGGGAGCTTTCCTCGTCGGGATCGTTCGTCACCGTCCGGGTGGGAAATGACGGGCGACCCGCCGAGATCGACGAACCGACCCGACGGGCGCTGCTTGGCGAGTGATTGGACAAATCGGATGGTGGAGGGGAAGGGGAGCCGCGCTGGAGTCAGGATGCCAAATCCCTCACTCGCAACCTTGCGGGCCTCAACCTGAATCTTGAAACACAAACCACGAAATTCACGAAACATCACGAGTATCAGGGAGTCCGAATCGCGTCGGAATCCTTCATCCGGTGGGGGCGAAGATCGTGACCATTGCTTCGTCTTTCGTGCATTTCTCCCAGGCTCTCAAGAAATCTCGACGGCAAGCCCTTCCGCCACATCTCAATGGTCGGGAAAATGTGAAGGTGTGGTTACAGCCCGGGCGTCACAACAGGCACGGCACGGTAGAAGTAGCGAGGTCCGCGGGCGGTGGTATCGGTAAGAGAGGCTGCTCCAGTGCCGCTGGTGGTGAAAGTCTGCAAGGGAATCCAAGTGCTGAGGTTGTCGCTGCCTTGGAGGAGGTAACTGGCGTTGGAGTCGGCGGCGGTGAGATTGAAAACCTTCGAGCCGTTGGCTTGGTAGGTGAGCGTGGGCTTGCCGGGGTTGACAGTCGTCAGGGTGAGGCTGGCCTGGCTGACACTGGTAGTGTCCGGGGCGACTACATCTGCGAACCGCAGTTTCCAAGTGCCGTTGGGAGAGGTGCCAGCAAAGGTGAGGTTCAGAGAGACGAGGGTGGCTCCGTTGGCCGCGCGGTAGGTGCCGGAGGCGAGCGTAGCGCCAGCGGCGAGGCCGGTGGAGGCCGTCTGGAGGCTGGCTGTAGCGGTATCGGCGATGGTATAGGGGCCGAGCAGATCACTACTCAGACCTGCACTTGGCACATAAATCCACGCGCTGGTGCCGTTGGGCGAGATGAGCTGGATCCGGAGGTCGGACATCCATGCGTGGGCCGGATTGAAGGTGAACTGTGTGCTCACCGTCTTCACCACGCCGGGTGCTCCAGCGACGTTGAAGAGAATATCTCGTCCGGTCGGATTGTTGTCGGGGATGGCTCCGAGGTTGGTGCCAGCTACACTGACAGGGGCAAAACTGCCGCGAAAGCGGACTTCGCTCAGTCCCACGTAATCATTGGTGAATCCGCTCCAAGCAGACTGGATGGCAAAGCGGACACGGCGGGCGTTAGATCCAGTGAAGGAGACGGCTTGGGCGGCCAAGGGGAGTCCGGTGCCTTGAGTGAATTCCTGGGTGCCTACGGATGTCCATGTGGCACCGCTGGCATCGGGGGAAATGAAGATTTCCACACCGCGCACACCGCGTCCAAGTGCTCCAGGTTGGTTCAGGTTCCAGACGTGGGCTCCAGTGAGGTTGTAGTTGGCACCGAGATCGAACTCGATGGCTTGGCTGGCTACGGACGGAGGGGTTCCAGTGGTGCCGCCGGCAATGCCACCAGCGAATGGCCCGGCGTGCCACATCGATCCAGCATTGGCCTGGGCATCGTGAAGCTTCGTTTCATCGGAACCTGAGCCACTGAGGCCAAAACTGTTGACCATTTGATCCTTCGAGCCATCGGAACCTACTGTCCACTGGGACGTGGTGATAACGCTGGGGGTCAGCACATTTCCGCTCGGGGGAATGGCCGCAGCCGCCCTGGTCACCGTGAGGGTGTAGGTCTTCGTTGTTGTGCCGTCTTGGGCGGTGACAACGGTGGTGATCGTATTTGTCCCGACGTTGAGGGCGATGTTGCCACTGACAGCTCCAGAGGCGACGGTCACCGTATTCACTTTCACCGCGGCATTCGCTTGGGCAACGGTGGGCGTGACGGTGATGCTAGTTGTGGCATTGGGCACGTTGGCGTTGTAGCTGATGGTGGCCGCGACAAAGGCGGGTGTGAGTGCTCCGGCGGTGGTCGTGAGGGCGGCGAGGTCGGCATTGTTGCTCAGCGGCACAGCGGTGCCCTGGAAACGAACTTCGCTCAGGCCGACGTATTCATTGGCGGCTCCGCTCCAGGCGGACTGGATGGCAAAACGGACGCGGCGGACGTTGGTAGCCCCAGTGAACGGGAGAACCTGAGCGACCAGAGATGCCCCACCGGTGGCTTGGGTGAACTGCGTGGTGGTTAGAGCGGTGAAAGCGCCGCCGGTGCTGCTGGAAACGAGAATTTGCACGTCTTTGATGCCGCGTCCGGTGAAGCCCGCACCATTAAAGTTCCAAATATGTGCTCCAGTGAGGTCGTAGTTTGTACCTAGGTCGAACTCCACGGCTTGTCCGCTTACCGGAGGCGGATTCCCTGTTGTGCCACCGCTGATGCCGCCTGCAAAAGTTCCGGCGTGCCAGGAATTGACGTTGGAGTTGTTGTCATGCGTCTGTGTGAGGACGGAGCCGCCGCCGGAGAG
>JAIYDT010000196.1 GCA_027487355.1 Verrucomicrobiaceae bacterium | reverse complement strand
CTCGACAACTACCGACGTTTGAACAGCAACGACGAGAATGTTTCCCAGCGCACCAGCTCGTGGGTCGTGCGTTTCAACGATGCCGTGGATCCCGCCTCAACCGCGAACTTCTTCTGGTTCATTGATAAGAATGGCAGGCGCGTTTCAGCGAGGGCGGAGAGCGTGACGAATGGCACGATCGCCTCACTGGGACTCGATGGGGAAACCTGGAGCCAGCGATTTGAAAGCGCGCGCAAGCCGAAGACGGAAGGGGAAAAGCCCGCCAAGCCGGAGAAGGAACTTTTCCCGCAAGGGCTGATCGTTTCCCCGATCAATCCGCTGCCGGTCGGAGAGAGCTGGCAACTGACGGTCGCGGCTGGTTTGCCGAACCTCGCGAAGACTGCGAAGCTCGTCGAAGCGGTGCAGAAGTCAGTCGGCACGATCGAGCCCTTCAAGGCGACCGACCTCGATGCGGTCACGCAGCCGGACGAGCCGCGCTACCTTTCGGTCACCTTCAACCTGCCGCTGCGCAAGCTCAGATCGGACAAGGTGCTGCCGGAAGGCTTGTGGCTCTCGCCGATGCCGGATCATCTGCGGCTGGAAACGGAAGGCCGTCAGCTCCGGATCTTCGGCGATTTCAACAAGGAGGACGCTTGGACGCTGGAGGTGAAAGCACCGCTCGCCTCGTTTGACGACCGCACGCTGGTCGAGCGGGTGACGAAGCAACTGGTGTTCAAGCATCTCGATCCAAGCCTGGCGCTGCCCAGCACGGAAGAGGCCCAGCTCGCCGCCGGGACACGCCAGTATCGGATGGAAACCGTCAACCTGAAGGACGTCCATGTCCGCGCCAAGCAGCTCAGCGGGCTCGACCTGGTTCGCGCTCTTCAAGGCTACCGGCACTACACGGGAAATGGTCCGAATGGGACCGCCGTGCGACCGATCGCGCCGCTGCCCTACGAGCTCATTTCCGGTGCCTCGGTCATCGACAAGACCCTGCCGCTGAGCGACCGGATCGACACCTCGAAGACGATTACGCTGGCCTGGGATGAGGTGCTGCCCGGCGCGCCGAAGCACACCGCGTTTTTCCTCGAAGCCACCGGCACGCCCTTGGTGGAAAAGCCCGACTCGGAAGATCCACCAAACCCGTCTGCGCAGGCCTTCATTCAGCTCACCGACATCGGGCTTGCGTGGAAGCTCACGAAAACCGAGGCCAAGGTTTACGCCTTTTCCTGCACCACCGGCGAACCGCTTCCGGGCGCGAAGCTCGAGGTCTATGGCGAGGATGCCAAGCTGCTCCAGACCGTCAGCACCGATGCCAACGGACTCGCCACGGTTCCACGAAACGACGCCACCCGTCACCTTCGCGCCGCGCTCGGCGATGACCAGTATGTGGCGACCTTCGACAGCCAGATGCCGACCGTCAGCCTGTGGCGCTTTCCCGTGCGCTACTCCTGGAACGCCCAGCCGGACGAGCTGCGCCGCGTGATGGTCTTCACCGACCGCTCGCTTTATCGGCCCGGTGAAATGGTCCGCCTGAAGGGCATCATCCGCACGCAGCGCGGCAATGCCATCGAGGCTGCCGATGCCGCTTCGCCACGACTGGTGATCGTCGATCCGACAGACAAGGAAGTCTTTACCCGCGACCTCAAGCTTTCGGCGAATGGGTCATTTGATCTGGAATTTCCCGCCTCGAAGGAAACCACCGGACGCTACGGCATCCGGCTGAAATACCCCGACGAGATCACCCGGGCGGAAGCGCTGGGCGACAACGATTGGGAGGCGAAGGAAAAGCTGATGGCGAACGCGCAGTTTGAATTCGAGTTCCGCGTCGAGGAGTTCCGCCGCAATGCCTTCGAGGTTGAGCAGAAGTTCGCCAACATCGCGGCAGGCAGCACCAAGGTCGGTCTCGATCTTTCCGCCCGCTACTATCAAGGGCAGCCGGTCGCCGCCGGGTCCGCGCATTGGTATTCGCGGGTTGAGGACGTGAACCTCTATCCGGAGAACTACCGCGACTATCTCTTCGGCAATCATCGCACCGAGGACTGGCACTACTGGTATCACTACTTCAGTTACCGCTGGGACGAGGAAAGCGATCGCCAGACCACCACGGTCAACGGCGAGGCCGCGCTCGATGCGACCGGAAAGGCCGCCTTGTCGGTCGATCTGCCGCAGGGCGATTTCCCGACGGCCCGCGAGGTCACGATCAGCACCGAGGTCACGGATGCCAACAACCAGACGCTCACCGCTTCCAGCACCACGACCGTACATCCAGCCTCGGTTTATGTCGGGGTCTCGCGCATCGACAAGCTGGTGCGCGTGGGCGATCACATTCCGCTGAAAGTCGTCGCCGTCGATCCTGATGGAAAGCCAACCGCCGCTGCCTTGCAGTTGGAGACCGTGCTGGTCCGCCAGATCAACGAGCAGTCGAAGACCCGCAATGAGGACGGAGCGACGATCGTCCGCAACGACGCCCGCGAGGAGACCGTTTCCACCTCGAAGATGGCCTTGCAGGGCGAAGGAACGTTCGAGCTCGCACCGACCGGACCCGGCCTGCATTTCCTGACCCTCAAGGGCAAGGATGCGGCCGGTCATCCGTTCGCCACCACGACGTCCTACTACGTTTATGGTAGCAACGAGTATCCCTGGGCCTACGAGGAGGGGATGAAGATCAAGCTCGTCGCCGAGAAGAAGAGCTACAAGCCCGGCGAAACCGCGCGGATCCTGGTGCTTTCCCCGATCGAGGGCACGGCGCTGGTCACCGTCGAGCGCGAGTCCGTGCTGCGCTCGTTCGTGATTCCGCTGAAGGCTGACAATCCGGTGATCGAGATTCCAGTGACGGATGCCGATGCGCCGAACGCGTTTGTGTCGGTGCTGGTGGTGAAGGGCTCGAAGGACTCCGGCCGCAAATTCAAGGAACCGCAGCTCCGGCTCGGGTATTGTGAACTGACGGTGGAGGATCGTTTGAACCGTCTCGCGGTCGAGGTGAAGGCTGAGAACTCGGCCGACACCGTGCAGATCTCGACCAAGGGCGGCGTGGCTCTTGCAGCCTATCGCCCAGGAGATGAGGTCGTGCTTTCCGGAACCGTGACGCGCGCCGATGGCACGCCGGTCAAGGGCTCGGAGGTCACGCTCTATGCCGAGGACGAAGGCACGCTGGCGGTCATGGGTTATGAAAATCCCGACCCGCTGGGCTTCTTCCAGGATCCCCGACTTCTGACGGTGGACTCCGGCACCTCGCTGGATCAATTCATCGCCGAAGATCCCGATCAACAGAGCTTCTTCAACAAGGGCTTTTTCGTCGGCGGCGGAGATGAGTTCGGAGCGAATCTGACTGATCTGCTGCGGAAAAACTTCGACCCTTGTGCGACCTGGGCACCCACCTTGGTGACCGATGAGCAGGGGCGCTTCCGCCACAGCTTCAAAGTGCCCGACACGCTGACGCGCTATCGTGTGCTGGCCGTGGCCACGGAAGGTGCTTCGCGCTTCGGCAGCGTCCGCACCGACTTCGTGGTGAACAAGCCGCTGATGCTGGAGCCGAAGGCGACGCGTTTCGCGAATGTCTCGGACCAGTTGAAGCCTCAGGTGCTTGTCCAAAATGCCTCGTCATCTGCCGGTGTGTGGAAGATCTCGCTCGTCCAAGGTGAGGCGACCAATGTTCCGGTGTATCGACTGCTTTCGGAAAACGACGTGACCATCACCCTGGCTCCCGGAGCCTCGCAGACGGTTCCGTTTGAAATCGCGGTCGAGTCCGAAGGCGAAGCCGTGCTCACCTTCCGTGCCGTGCCGGTCACGTTGGATGGCCAGCCTCCGACTCCGATCCTCGCGAAGAAGATGTCTGACCTGGTGGAGACCCGTTTCCCGGTGAGCTACCCGATGCCTCTGATTCGTCAGTCGAAGCTCGTGAAGCTGGAGAAATCCGGCACGGGTGACGAACTTCAGGGCCTGCTCGATCCGGCCTTGCTCGAAGGAAAGGGCGACATCCAGCTCGAATTCTCGCGCTCGCTGCTGCTGGAGTCCGGCGCTTCGATCGACTACCTGCTGTCCTATCCACACGGCTGCGTCGAGCAGACGACCTCGTCGCTGATGCCATGGTTCGCGGTCGAATCGCTGCGCCCGGTGGTGCCTCGCTTCGCCAGTGTGCCCGAGGAAAAGGTCAAAGCCGCCATCCAGGCCGGCGCGGATCGCTTGCTCTCGATGCAACTGCCGACCGGTGGCTTCGCCTACTGGCCGGGTGGTCGTGAGCGGGTGGACTGGGCGAGCTCGTATGCCGGGCTCGGCCTGGTGATGGCGAGGGAAGCCGGAGCCGCCGTTCCGGACAGTGCGCTCGAACTGTTAGGCAACGACCTCATCACTTCGCTGCGCGGGCTTTCCAACATCAAGTCGCCCTCCGAGATGGAAATTGCCACCCGTGGACTGTGGGTCCTGGCACGTCTGGGCAAGCCTCAGACTGCCTATCAGAATTACCTGCGCGACCGGCTCGACACCGTGCCGCCGCGTGGTCGTTGTTTCCTCGCCCTTGCGATGGCGGCCGGCGGAGAAGACAAGGCCTCCGCACTGCTTGTCATGCAATCGAACAAGGCCTTCAAGATGAAGGATGATTCGTGGATGCCGTGGAACCCGGATGAGGCGCTCAACCTGCTCGCCTTCTCCACCCTGTCCCCTCAGGATCCTGAACTCGGCAAGGCGGTCGACAAGCTGATGCGCGACCGCAATCCCTACGGTGAATGGCGTACGACGTGGATGAACGGCTGGAGCCTGCTCGCGCTTTCCGCCTATGCGAAGACGGAGGCGGGTCGCGATGACACGGTCGCCATCCGTCTCGGCAACGGCGAGGAAACCACGGCGGTCAATCTTTCCTCGGAAACTCCCGTGGCCAGTCGCTCATTCAAGACCGGGGCCGGATTGAAGCTGTCGGTGAAGTCCGATGGCAATGCGATGGTCCGTGCCACGATCGCCTCGAAGCCCGCCGTCGCGCCGCTGCAACCCATCGCCCGCAACGGCCTGGAGATCACGCGTTCCCACGAACGCGTCAAACCGGACGGCAGCACCGAACCACTCGACAAGCCCGCTGTCGGCGACCTGATCAAGGTTTCGCTGCGGGTGACCCTGCCGAAGGATGACAGCCGCTATCTTGTGATCGAGGATCCGCTTCCCGCGATTTTCGAAACCGTGAACAGCGACTTCGCCAGCCAGAAGGCCGCCAACGGACCTGCCACCAGCGAACGCGACTGGCAGATCTCGCACAGCGAGCTGCGCAGCGATCGCGCGGTGTTCTACCTCGATCGCGTCTGGCGCAGCGGCACCTACACGGTGACCTACCTCGCCCGCTGTACGGTCGCCGGAGAAGCCACGGCTCCACCTGCCAAGGTTGAGTGGATGTATGATCCGGAGAACTTCGCGCTGTCGGCGTCGCGGGTGTTCCACTCGAAATGACAAGCTGCCCTGGCCCTTCGAACCTTCGAGGGGCCAGTGGTCAGGGGCTAGGGGCCAGGGATCAGACCCGTCTTCCTGAACACTGAAAACTGAACACTTGAAACTCAGTTCTCACTTACGCCGCAAGCGCGTGCGCATTCCGCTCGTGCTTGCGGTCCTGTGGGCGATCGTTTGGTTCGCCCTGCCTTTCGCGGTTCCTCTTCCGGAGGATCTGTTGAAGCATCCCGATGCCTCGCCGGTGCTGCTTGATCGGCATGGCGAGCCGATCACCCGACTGACATTGCCGGACTTCACACGTCGGCAACCGGTGGCGCTCGATGAGCTGCCGCCCGACTTCATCGCCTGTACCCTCGCCGCCGAGGACAAGCGCTTCTTTTCCCACGGTGGATTCGATTTCCTCGCCGCCTCGCGTGCCACTCGCGATCTCTTGTCTCGCGGTCGAGTCGTGTCAGGCGCCTCCACCATCACCCAGCAGTTGGTAAAGATTTCCCGCCCTCCGGTGAAACGCGCGCTCACCGCCAAGGTCAGCGAACTGATCGGAGCCCGGCGTTTGGAAATGACCTGGTCGAAGCAGGAGATCCTCACCGCCTATCTGAACCGCCTCGACTATGGCAACCTGCGTCGCGGACCGAAGGAGGCCGCTCGCTTCTATTTCCAGAAGCCACTTTCCGATCTCTCGCTGGCCGAGTGCGCCTTGCTCGCCGGGCTTCCTCAGGCACCCTCCCGCCTCAATCCCCTGAAACGTCCGCAATCCGCCATCGCCCGCCGCAATGTGGTGCTCGGTCGGCTGGCCGAGCAATCAATCTACGAGGCTTCCCGTATTTCCTCGGCCATCAGCGAGCCGCTGAACCTGCGCCCCTTGATCGAGCACGAGGCCGCGCCGTGGCTGGCGGAAAAGGTGCCGGTCGAGTTGGCGGGATCGGATGTGCGCACCACGCTCGACCTGAAGCTGCAACATGATGTCGAGAGCATCGTCCGCGAGGAACTCAACGCCCTGCGCGGATCGAATCTGCATCACGCTGCCGTGGTCGTGATCGACAACGCCTCTGGGGAGATCCTCGCACTCGTCTCCTCCGGGAACTGGAACGACCCACGCGGCGGCCAGATCAATGGAGCCCTCGCTCCCCGCTCGCCGGGCTCCACGCTGAAGCCCTTCACCTACCTGCTGTCCTTCCAGAACGGCGGAAAATTTCCCGGTTCGATCCTCGCCGACATTCCCACCCGCTTCCGCACTCCGGAGGGCCTGAACCTTCCGGAAAATTATGACCGCACTTATCGCGGGCCTGTTTCAATCCGCACCGCGCTCGCCTGTTCGCTGAATATTCCGGCCATTCGTGAGCTGAATGAACTCGGTGGTCCGGAGCCCTTGCATCAGTTGCTGACGGAGCTCGGTCTCACGACGCTTGGAGACAAGTCGGAGCAATATGGGCTGGGCCTCACGATCGGCAACGCCCCGGTCCGTTTGTTGGAACTCGCCAACGCCTATGCCACTCTCGCCCGTGGCGGACTTCAGCTTCCAGCTTCGCTTTTTCCACACGAGTCCATCTTGCCCCATCGCGTGTTCGGTGAGCCGGAGGCCTGGTTGATCGCCGACATCCTCTCGGATCCCGACGCCCGTGCGCCCTCGTTCGGCCGACATGGTCCGCTGGAACTGCCCTTCCGCTGCGCGGTGAAGACCGGCACGTCCTCCGATTTTCACGACAACTGGTGCATGGGTTTCACGCGTGAATTCACGGTCGGCGTGTGGGCCGGAAACTTCGATCAAACGCCGCTCAAGGGTCTTTCCGGAGTTGCCGGCGCGGGGCCGATCTTTCATCGGACGATGCTCGCCGCCCATTCGGGGATCGCGCCGGAGTGGTTTGGAAAACCGGACACCATCACCGGGATCGAGATCGATCCGCGCACCGGCCATCGCGTGAATCCCGGAACAGCGGGAGCCCGCATCGAGTTCAGCCTCGCCACGCACCTGCCGCTTTATGCCTCGTCCAGCGACTACTCGAACGAGGGGCTGGTGTGGCTCGACAGCTCATTCGGCGAATGGTTCCAGAGCATCCACAACCATCGCAAGGGCGAGTTCAACCTCGCTCCCGATCGTCCGGCCTTGGAGGCCTTGCGCATCCTCGCTCCGGCGGATGGCACCACCTGCCTGCTCGATCCCGAGCTGCCATCCGGTGGGAGAAAGCTTCGTCTCGCCAGCAGCATGCCCACAGCCGCGCAATGGTCTTCGCCCACGCTGCAGCTTGAGGCCGGATCTCCCGAGCCATTGGCCATTCTGGTTCCCGGCACACATGTCCTGGTCGCCACGGATTCCCGGGACGGCTCAGTCCGTCAGGTCACGATTCATGTCGAGGAGTTGTGATCTTGAATCTCCGATTGCGAAACCTTCGGTCTCGGTCGTGCGAGTTGGATGGGCCTTTGGATCGAGGATGCTTCATGGTGCGATCACCTTGATCCGGGCAAACCTCTTGCCAGCGCCGACAATAGGAAGTGTGACGCTCACGGTTTCGGTGGTGCCGTTGTCGACGATGGCGACCGCACCCGGGTCGGCAGGATTCCATGAAGCGGTCCCCAGTTGGTCCGAGAGTTCGATCCGCGAGACAAAGCCGGCTTCACCGGCTGCTTTCACCCGGACGAACTGGTAAACGACATGGGTGGTCCCAACATTCGTCTTGAGGGGGTTGCCGGATGAAGGTTTCGAAGGATCGCTTCCGGTCACGAACTCAATCGAGTTGGCGAGTCCATCCTTGTCAGGATCTGCAGCAGGTTCGCGATCGGTTGGATTCGTGATGTCCGGGAAGGTGGTGACCCACGAGTCATATGGGGCCATCGCGAAGGTGGCGGTGACGCCGAGGTTCGTCTGAAGACTCGTGTCGGTGCGGGCCGCGGTGAGGACACCATCGCTCCATGAAGCGAAGGAGTAGCCGGGGTTCGGAACAGCGGTCACGGTGGTGGCATCTGAGCCGTGGTTCACGGTTTGGGTGGTAGTTCCCGTGATCGATCCATTCGCGCCGGCGGTGTAGGTCACGGTGTATTGGTTGATCGCGAAAGTTGCGGTGACGCTGAGGTTCGCTTGGAGATTGGTGTCGGTGCGGGCAGCGGTGAGGACGCCGTCACTCCACGAGACGAACGAGTAGCCGGTGTTGGGAACGGCGGTGGCCGTGGTGGCATCGGAGCCATGGTTCACGGTTTGGGTGGTGGTTCCTGTAATCGATCCGTTCGTGCCAGCGGCGTAGGACACCGAGTATTGGTTGATCGCGAAGGTCGCAGTGACGCCCAAGTTCGCCTGAAGATTCGTGTCGGTGCGGGCAGCGGTTAGTACGCCGTCACTCCAGGAGACGAAGTTGTAGCCGGTGTTGGGAACGGCGGTGGCCGTGGTGGCATCGGAGCCATGGTTCACGCTTTGGTTGGTGGTTCCCGTAATTGATCCGTTCGCGCCTGCGGTGTAGGTCACCGAGTATTGGTTGATGGCGAAAGTTGCGGTGACGCTTAGGTTCGCTTGGAGATTCGTGTCGGTGCGGGCAGCGGTGAGGACACCGTCACTCCACGAGACGAACGAGTAGCCGGTGTTGGGAACGGCGGTGGCCGTGGTGGCATCGGAGCCGTGGTTCACGGTTTGGGTGGTGGTTCCCGTGATCGACCCGTTCGCGCCTGCGGTGTAGGTCACCGCGTATTGGTTGATGGCAAAGGTGGCGGTGACGCTGAGGTTCGCTTGGAGATTTGTGTCGGTGCGGGCAGCGGTTAGAACACCGTCACTCCACGAGACGAAGGAGTAGCCGGTGTTGGGAACTGCGGTGACGGTAGTGGCGTTCGATCCGTGGTTGATGGTCTGGGTGGCGGTTCCGGTGATCGAACCATTTGCGCCGGCGCTGTAGGTCACGGTGTATTGGTTGATGGCGAAGGTCGCAGTGACACTCTTGTTCGCCTGAAGGTTGGTGTCGGTGCGGGCAGCTGTTAGAACGCCGTCACTCCATGCGACGAACGAGTATCCGGAGTTTGGAACGGCGGTGACGGTGGTGGCGTTCGAGCCGTGGTTGATGGTCTGAGGACTGCTACCTGTGATTGATCCATTCGCGCCTGCGGTGTAGGTCACCGAGTATTGGTTGATGGCGAAGGTGGCGGTGACACTCTTGTTCGCCTGAAGGTTGGTGTCGGTACGGGCAGCTGTTAGAACGCCGTCACTCCATGCGACGAACGAGTAGCCGGTGTTTGGAACCGCGGTGACGGTGATCGCGTTCGATCCGTGACTGACGGTTTGGGAGGTGTTTCCAGAGATCGATCCGTTCGCGCCTGCCGAGTAGCTGACACTGTATTGTTTGATGACAAAGGTCGCGGAGAGGCTGAGGTTTGCTTGATTGTTGGTATCGGTGCGGGCAGCGGTGAGAACGCCGTCGCTCCACGAAACAAAGTTGTAGCCGGTATTCGGAACTGCGGTGACTGTCGTGGCACTCGATCCGTGACTGACGGTTTGGGAGGTGTTTCCAAAGATCGAGCCGTTTGCGCCAGCCGAGTAGCTGACACTGTATTGTTTGATCGCGAAGGTGGCGGTGACGCTCTTGTTTGCCTGAATGTTGGTGTCGGTGCGTGAAGCGCTCAGGACGCCGTCACTCCAGGAGACGAAGTTGTAGCCGGTATTCGGAACGGCGGTGACACTGCTTCCATTGGCACCTTGGACGATGCTTTGCGGAGTGGTTCCGGAAATGGCTCCGTTTGCTCCGGCGGAATAGGTCAAGGTGTATGAGGGCGGAGCCACGGCTGCAACCGAGAGTCGGAGTCCGGCGGTCGAGCCTCCGTTGTAGGTGGTCGTCCACGTGCGGTCCGATGGAAGCGCGGGGAGACTGAGGGTGCCATAGGTTCCGGATCGGGTGGAGCAGGTGACCACATCGAAGACGTTTCCGACTTCAGGAATGAAGCCGGGTGAAAGGGACACTTGAAGCGTGCCTGCCAGTGTGGCGGCTCCGGCGACGGCGACCTGATCATGACCGCTTCCCGGGCTGGTGCCGTTCAAGGTGATCCGAGTGGTGGAGCCGGCGGCCTGGGTCAGGGCTCCGAGATTGAGGACGGCGATGCCATCGACGCCGGGGGAAAGGATACCGTTCTGGGTGACCGTGCCCTGAATGGTCCCCGTGCCCGAGAGGGTGCCATTGGTTTGCACGGTGAGGGCGCTGGTGGGGGAGAGGCTGCCGGT
>JAIYDT010000395.1 GCA_027487355.1 Verrucomicrobiaceae bacterium | reverse complement strand
TCGAGCTCCTTGCGGATCTCCACGACCGCGCGCTTGAGCTTGTCGCCCGGCGTGACGAACTGCTTGGCCGGGAAAAAGGTGTATTGGTTGACGCGATCGATCGTCGAACCTGTTAGAGTGTTGATCGTGGTGATGCGGTCGATCTCGTCGCCGAAGAACTCCACGCGCACCGCGGTTTCATCGAGGTAGGCCGGATGGACCTCGACCACGTCGCCTCGCACCCGGAATTTCCCACGACCGAAGGCGATGTCATTGCGCTCGAACAGCATGCCAACGAGCTGCTGGAGGAACTCGTCGCGACGCAGCTCCTGACCGACCCACACCGGCACCATCATGTCCTTGTAGTCATCGGGCGAACCGAGGCCGTAGATGCAGGAAACCGAGGCCACGACGATGGTGTCGCGCCGGGTCAGCAGCGAGCCCATCGAGGACAGTCGCAGGCGTTCGATCTCATCGTTGATCGACGAATCCTTTTCAATGTAGGTGTCGGTCCTCGGGATGTAGGCCTCGGGCTGGTAGTAGTCGAAGTAGCTGACGAAGTACTCGACGGCGTTGTTCGGGAAGAAGTTCTTGAACTCGGAATAAAGCTGCGCGGCCAGGGTCTTGTTGTGGCTCATGATCAGCGTCGGCCGGTCCATCTGCTGGATCACGTTCGCCATCGTGAAGGTCTTCCCGGAGCCCGTGACGCCGAGCAGCGTCTGGTGGCGGTTGCCGGCACGGATCGACTTCACGATCTTGGCGATCGCCTGGGCCTGATCGCCCTGCGGGGAGTAGTCGCTGACCAATTGAAAGGGCACGCGCCCTTCTAGCCCGTGTTTCCAGCCGCCGCAAGCGATGGCCGGAAATCAGCGCCGCTTCCTGATCGTGCGGACCGTTTTCCCCATCACCCACTGGCTGGTCACCTGGGTGGCGATCGCCCGCTCCGGCACGCCTTGATCGCCATGGTGGATAATCGAAACGAGCAGGTCCACCGCCGCCTCGCCGACGAGATCATTGCGCTGGTCCATGCCCGCCCAGTGGGGTCGCTGCGAGCGCCATTCATACTGGATCAGCCCGATGTCCTTCGGGGCCTTCAGGTTCGCGGCGGAAAGCCAGCGCTCGACCTCATGATACAGCGTGAACAGGACATCCGGCTTCGTTTCCCGGAGCCATTGATGAAAGCAGGCCGGATCCTGTCGCGCCTCGGCGATCCGTGTGAACGGCGGGATCGGATCCTCGCCGCCGCGCCATTGCTGCTGGCCGATGGTGAAACCCGCAGTGAAACGGCCATCGATCAGCGAGTCGATCACCGGATCAAGCACCAGGGCCGGCCGACGATAGCCCAGCTTCCAGGCCTGCTCGTAGGCTTCCAGCGCGAGGCTGTATTGATCGGAGCCCGCGAAGGAGAGCTCGGGCGAGCGCGTCCGCACTCCGGTCACCACGGCGGGAAATTCCTCCCACAGCGCCCGCATTCGTTCGGGAAGTCGGTTGGTTTGCAGTAGCCCCACGACGAGTGCACCTCGGATGCCGCGCGCCTTGAGGATCGAGGCCAGCCGTTTCCCGCTGATGTCTGGATCATGCAGCCAGAACTCATCAAGGCCGTAGCCGAGTTCCGCCGCCCGCTTTCGCGCCCCGGCGACGTAAACGGGGACGGTTGGGTGTTTCCGGAAGGCCTGGGGATCCTCGTTTGCATTCAGCAAGGCCAGCGTGGCCTCGAAGCGTGCCGAACCGCTCCGCCGCAGCTCCGCCATCAGCACGCCCACGGCAGCATTGCGTTGATACCCGAGCGCCTTCGCCGCCGCCTCCACCCGCTCGCGCGTCTCCGCCGGGATGCGCGGGCTGCCGCGCAGGGCCAGGCTGACGGTGTTTTTGGAAAGCCCGGCGAGTTCCGCCACCTGGGCCATCGAAGGTCGCTCCATGCCGTATTACTGTCATACGCTCCGGAGGGATTGCAAGTGTCCCCGCATCTTCTACACCTCATCAGGGTCAACGCTCCGCCGTGATCCATTTCCGCAACCACACAAGCCCACCATCATGAGCCATTTCCCCGAGATCCCGGTGATCCGCTACGAAGGCACGTCGAGCGACAACCCCTTCGCCTTCCGCCATTACAACGCCGCTGAAAAGGTCGGCGACAAGACCATGGCCGAGCACCTCCGCTTCGCCGCCGCCTACTGGCATGTCATGCGCAACGGCCTCTCCGATCCTTTCGGTGCGCCCACCGCCCTGATGCCTTGGGACGATGGCTCCGAGTCCCTCTCCAACGCCCTCAACCGCGTGCCGGTGTTCTTCGAGTTCCTCGAAAAATCCACCATCGACTACTACTGCTTCCACGACCGCGACATCGCTCCGGAAGGCGCGACCCTCGCCGAGACGCACAAGAATCTCGAGAAGGTCGTCGATGCCCTCGAAGCCCAGCAGAAGGCCACCGGGAAAAAGCTCCTCTGGGGCACCGCCTGCCTTTTCTCCCATCCGCGCTACGCCCACGGTGCCGGCACCTCGCCATCCGCCGACGTGTTCGCCTACGGAGCCTCGCAGGTGAAGCACGCCCTCGAAGCCACCCATCGCCTCGGCGGTGAAGGCTACGTCTTCTGGGGCGGCCGCGAAGGCTACGCCACCCTGCTCAACACCGACATGAAGCGCGAACTCGACCACCTCGCGACCCTGCTTCATCTCGCTGTCGATCACGCCAAGAAGATCGGATTCAAGGGCCAGTTCTACATCGAGCCCAAGCCGCGCGAACCCTCCACGCACCAGTACGACTCCGATTCCGCCGCCTGCCTCAACTTCCTCCGCGAATACGGCCTGCTCGACCACTTCAAGCTCAACCTGGAAACCAACCACGCCACCCTGGCCGGTCACACCATGGAGCATGAAATGGAAGTCGCCATCGCCGCCGGGGCCCTCGGTTCGATCGATGCCAACCGCGGCGACACGCTTCTCGGCTGGGACACCGACCAGTTCCCGAGCGACCTCTACCTCACCACCAACATCATGCTCCGCGTGCTGAAGATGGGCGGGTTCACCACCGGTGGCCTCAACTTCGACGCCAAGCGCCGCCGCGAGTCCCACGAGACTTCCGACCTCTTCCACGCCCACATCGGCGGCATGGACGCCTTCGCCTACGGACTCAAGGCCGCGCACCGCATCATCGAAAGCGGCAAGCTCAACCAGTTCGTCGCCAACCGTTACTCCAGCTACGACGCCGGCATCGGTGCGAAGATCGAGTCGCGCAGCACCTCGCTCGACGAGCTCGACACCTACGCCCAGGGCATCACCCCGCCGACCCTCCCCAGCGGTCGCCAGGA
>JAIYDT010000493.1 GCA_027487355.1 Verrucomicrobiaceae bacterium | reverse complement strand
GCATAGGTTTTGCGTTCGCCTATCACTCCGAGGCAAATGAATCGTGCCTGCTGATGCGGGTCCCAACTACTGGTAAGATTACGGATATGATTGCCCGCCAAGAGGTGTCTCAAGTGGCCATTCCTGACGAGAGCAAGATAGTGACCACCTTCTACGATTCGTCCTTGGCAGTGGTTCGAGAGGAGGCCAAACCGATAAAGAATCGAAGAGCTGAACGAGCCGGGTCTCCTAGCGGGCCATAAGGCACTCAATCTCATTCCATTTTCCTTTCAATCGCGCCCGTAGGAGCACTCATCCTTGCGCAGCGACCCGCCTCCGCCTGGGGCCCGCAGCTTTGGAGGTCGAGCTTTCCTGAGGCCGGGACGGGGATCTCCTTCAAGGGCGCGATCTGGCGCGGGCTCCAGAGGGAAGGCTCGCCTTCTTCTAAGAGCTTGTCGCTGAGAGCGATGCATTCCGGCTCCTGGTCAGGTTTTCAGAGGGTGGAGAGGCACGCGCTTTGATGATTGGATGGTCTCAGGTGGGCAAGATCCGGGCTTTTGGGCCCGTAGCCTTCACCAATGATGAGAGGCTTGTCGGGATGGTGGATCATGGGATGGATGTCGTTCACGGCATCGGCCGACGACGTTTGGGAGCTACCACCGATCCGTTATTCGGATACCGCTCCTGCTGCACCTCTCGGGAAATTGCTGGCAGGCGGGAAGCTGGAGGGGCTCGGCCAGGTTGAGCGGGTGAGGCATTTGTTGAAAGCGCTGTCGATTCCCGAGGAGTCCCAGATCCTGGTGTTTTCCAAAACCAGCAAGCAGAACGACCTCATCACGCCCGGCACGCCGCGGGCGCTTTACTTTTCGGCCGATGCCTACGCGGGCTATGTGCCCGGTGGGATGATGGAGGTGGCCGTTCACGATCCGTTGCTCGGAGTGGTGTTCTATCTGATCGATCTCCAGAACCCGGCATCGGTTTCCTTTGTCAAACGCGAGACCGGGGAGTGCCTCTCCTGTCACGGAACCGCACGCACGGAGGATGTGCCCGGGTTGCTGGTCCGCTCGGTGTTTCCCGATGCCGATGGTCGGCCCTTGCTGGCCTTGGGCAGTTCGACGGTCGATGCCTCGTCACCCATTTCCTCTCGCTGGGGTGGATACTACGTCACGGGCCGTAGTTCCTTGCCGCATGTCGGAAACCGTGTGTTCAGGGAGGAGGACGGGCTGCCGAAGCCGGAACTCAGCCAGCTCGCGGACGTCTCGGAAAAGCTGAATGCCAGCCGCTATCCACGGGCGACAAGTGACATTGTGGCGCTGATGGTGCTGGAGCATCAGTGCGATCTCCACAACCGGATGACTGCGGCGGCGATGCGCTACCGGCGCACCCACTGGCTGGGCAAGCTGCTCGACAAGGAGTCCGATCCCGACAAGGAGACCGCCGGTCGTCTGGCCGATGAGGATGCGAAGGATCTGGTCTATCACCTGCTCTTCAAGGGCGAGGCGGAGATGGGCGACGGGGTGGAGGGCGATGAGGCGTTTCAAACCGCCTTCACCCGACAGTTTCCGAAAACGAGGGAGGGGGATTCGCTGGCCGACTTCCATCTCGGCAGCCGTCTGTTCAAGAACCGCTGTTCCTACATGATCTACTCGCAGGCCTTTACCCAGCTTCCGGCAAGGGTGAGATCCGCCACACTGAAACGCCTCCGGGCCGTGTTGGACGGCGCGGAGGCGCAGGAGGAATTCGCTTATCTGAAGGAGCCGGAGAGGAAGCGGATCAGCGCGATTCTCAAGGAAACCCTTCCGGGCTTTTCGAATTAGCGGTCGAGGATCGAGTTCCAATGCTCGACGTAGTCGGCCTGGCTGGTGAGCAGGGGAGTGATGTCGTCGTGCAGGGTGATCGACTTGATCTTGTCGCCCTTTGCGATCTTGTTGACCACGTCCTGGCCGGTGGTCACCTCACCGAAGACGGCGTGCTTGCCATCGAGGTGCGGGGTAGGGAGGTGGGTGATGAAGAACTGGCTGCCGTTGGTGTTCGGGCCGGCATTGGCCATCGAGAAGATGCCGGGCTTGGAGTGCTTCAGCGAGCGGTCGATTTCGTCGGCGAACTTGTAGCCGGGACCGCCGGAGCCGGTGCCGGTCGGGTCGCCACCCTGGATCATGAAGCTGGCGATGACGCGGTGGAAGCTGATGCCGTTGTAGTAGCCGCGCTTGGCGAGGTTGAGGAAATTCGCCGAGGTCATGGGGACTTTGGAGGCGAAGATGGTGGCGTCGATGTCGCCCTTGTCGGTGTGGAGCGTGATGCGGATGTCGGACATGGGGGGAGAATCCAGAAGCCGGAGGCAAGAGGCCAGAAAGAAAAAAACCTCACTCGTCGTGATGGAACCAGAGAAGCACCAACAGTCCCACGCCGGTGCCCCACAAGAGGTAGGGATTCGGAAAGAAATAGGAATATCCCATCAGGAGGAGCCCGATGACCTGGGGCTTCCAGAGTTCGAGCTTCCTCCCATAGGTGAGCGATGCCAAGCCGATGGTGCTGAAAATGATGTTGGCGAGGATGTCATACCCGCTCATCCCAAAGATTCCGGCAGCTTGTTTCTGAACTGCTTCAGCAAGAATTGAGCAGAGGGCAAAGGGAAACACATCCGGAACGTGGCAGTGCCAAGTCTCTGCATCAATGGCCAAGTTCCGCCAGGATCGAGTCTGCCGTGCGACCGCTTTCCCGCATGGCCTGGATCGAAAGCGCGTCGTGCCGTTTGGCCAGCCGCCTGCCGCTTTCATCCACGATCAGCCGGTGATGGAGGTAAGCGGGCTCCGGGAGTTCCAGCAGGCACTGAAGCAGGCGATGCACGTGGGTGGAGGAAAGAAGGTCCTCGCCACGGGTCACATGGCTGATGGCCTGGAAAGCATCGTCCACCACCACCGCGAGGTGATAGCTGGTGCCGATGTCCTTGCGGGCGAGAATCACATCGCCAAGCAGGTGTGGGTCGGCCTGGATCCGACCATGGCGTAGATCGGTGAAGTCGAGCGGTCCACTCAGTGCGGCGGCTTTTCCTGCATCGAGCCGCCAACTGAAGGGCAGACCGCCTGCGATTTTCTCCTCCCGCTGGGCAGTGGAATGGCGCTTGCAGATCCCGGGATAAAGTGGGCCTTCCGGGCCTTGGGGGGCCTCGCGCATGCGGGAGATCTCGTCCTCGATCTCCCTGCGGGTGCAGAAACAGGGATAGATCACCTCAAGCTGTTGGAGCTTCCGCAACGCATCCTCGTAGGCACTCAGCCGCTCCGACTGCCGGATCGGAACGCCGTTCCACCTCAGGCCCAGCCAGGCCAGATCCTCCTCGATTTCCTCGAAATACTCCGGTCGGACCCGTGTGGAGTCGATGTCCTCGAAGCGCAGCAGAAACTCTCCACCGCTTTCCATGGCCAATTCCCTGGCCACGCTTGCCGCGTAGGCGTGGCCCAGATGGAGCCGTCCGGTGGGACTGGGGGCGAAGCGGGTGCGGACCATCTTGAGATCACTTTTTTGCCGATCAGGTGGCGGATTGGCAAGATTCGTGCACTTTGGGTTAGCGCGTTCACCATTTCAGGCTAACAATCCGGCGCTTCAGAACTCTCATGACGGATAAAAGAATAGTGATCATCGGTGCAGGCCCAGGAGGCCTGACGGCAGGCATGATTCTCGCGCGGCGGGGATTTGACGTCACGATTCTGGAAAAACAGGACCGGGTGGGCGGGCGGAATGCCGAGCTGAGGGTCGGCGAGTTCTCATTCGACACGGGTCCGACCTTCCTTCACCAGAAGTTCACCCTCGACGAGGTCTTCGCCGAGGCTGGCAAAAAGGCGGAGGATTACCTCGATCTGGTCCTTCTCGATCCGATGACCCGTCTGACCTGGGGCGATGTGTCGATGGAAACCTCGTCAAACATCGAGAAAATGGCGGCCAACGTCGAGCAGGCCTTTCCCGGTCATGCCGAGGGTTACCGGCGCTTCATGGAGGATCATGCGAAGAAACTCTCCCTGATCTTTCCCTGCCTCCAGCAGCCCTACCACGAGCTGAAGGCGTTTTTCAGCACAACCCTGCTCAAGGCCTTTCCCTACGTGGCGACCGCGAACAGCGTAGTGGACGTGCTGGAGCGCTACTTCGCCGACGACCGCCTGAAACTGGCCTTCACCTTCCAAGCGAAGTATCTCGGCATGTCCCCGTGGAGCTGTCCGGCCCTTTTCAGCATCCTTTCGTACATTGAATACAAATACGGCATCTATCACGTGCGGGGCGGGCTCTGCAAGATTTCGGAAGCCATGGCGAAGGTCTTCGTTGAAAACGGCGGTCACCTCCGGCTCGGCACCTCCGTGAAGCAGATCCACTTCAATCGCGGCGTCGCCACTTCCGTGGAGACGAGCGATGGCGAGTGTCTTCCCTGCGATGACCTCATCGTCAATGCCGACTACGCCCACGCCATGACCTCGCTGATGAACGGTCATTCACAGCCGAAGGAGAAACTGGAACGGAAGAAGTATTCCTGTTCGACCTTCATGCTCTATCTCGGGCTCGACACGATCTATCGCGACCAACCGCATCATCATATCATTTTTGCCGACGACTACCGGAAGAACGTCAGTGACATCCAGAGCGAAAGCCGCGTCTCGGACGACATGTCCGTGTACATCCGGAACTCCTCGATCAACGACCCGCTTGTTGCGCCAGAAGGGAAATCGGGCCTCTACATCCTTGTGCCCACGATCAACTGCCGGAACGGCTACGAGTGGAAGAACCACCTCCAGGAGTATCGCGACAAGGTCGTCGCCCGCATCGAGAAGATGACCTGCATGAAGGACCTCAGCAGCCACATCGTCGAGGAACGAATCATCACTCCGGATGGCTGGCGGGATGAACTCGATGTCTTCATGGGTGCCACCTTCAATCTCTCCCACACGTTGGACCAGATGTTGTACCTTCGCCCGCACAATCGGATGAAGGGCTACGAAAACCTCTACCTCGTCGGTGGAGGCACCCATCCCGGATCCGGCCTGCCGACGATCTATGAGAGCGGTCGCATTTCCTCGAATCTTCTCTGCGACCGTTACGGGGTGAAATACGAGCGGGTGGACATGGCTCCTACGTTCGTCTGAGTCCGCCGGGAGGCAATCCTGCAGGGACCTGATGCCCGCTCGTGAAGGCTTTCCGCGAGGAATGCGTGTTGCGCGCCCCACGACTCATGAGTGACGGGCTTTCCCACGGGTCGACTCCATTTCTTGACCGATCGGGCTGATTCTGTAGCATCCCGTGTTTACGTGGTATTGGTTTCAGCTGCACCTTCGTGTATGCCTCAAACCTAGGCCCGGAAGTCCTGCGCTTTTTCGAACTCTGTTCAAGCAGGCTCAGCGTTTTGTTTTAGATTTCAATAACCCATCGCCATGAAGAATCGTTTCCTCAAAAACCGCGTTTTCGCGTCCCTTGTCCTTGTCATGAGCAGCCCTGCCGCTCATTCCGCCACGCTTTACTGGGACCTAAATGGAACCACGGCGAACACCGCAGTTGCTCTTACCGGGGCATGGAACGGAACCAATGCCTTCTGGAACACGGCTGCCACCGGAACTGGCGGAGCCGCCCAAGCAGCCAACACGGCGAACGACGACCTGGTGTTTTCCTCCGGGACCACCTACACGACCGGAATTGTCACGGCATCCGGGACCCGTGTTGCAAGCAGCATCACCTTTGAGGACAACGTTGTTGCGTCCTTGGCTGGAGCGGTGAGCATCGGCGGCGGCGGAGCGAAATCCGGCGTGTTTGTTCTCACTGGCAACAACGCCGCCAACACAGTCAGCGGAGCCCTGACCCTGGCAGCTGCTTCGACGATTCAGAACGACGGAACCGGAGTTCTCAGCATCACGGGTGGCATCACGGGTGCCCAGGCGCTGACTCTCAGAAACAACAGCACCAACGCCAACGGCGTCACGATTTCCACGGGCTCCCTGAACAATGGAGGCACGGTCACCAACTCCGGCACCGGCTCCGGAGGCACCACGATCAGTGCCGTCATCGGCGCGAACGTCACCGGAGTCGTCCAGACCAGCAGCACTTCCCCGCTGACCTTGAGCGGAGCGAACACCGCTTTCGCGGGTGGAATCACGATCAGGGCGGGAACCGTGGCAGGCGCGACGAGTGCCTCGGCGTTCGGCACCGGAACCATTACGCTGGGTGACTCCACAGGGGCTGCCTCAACGTCCTTGAACGGCGCAACGTTCACCTACGCGAACGCGATCAGCGTCGCATCTGGAAACACGGGAACCGCCACGATCACCACCAACAGCGGGAGCCCGACCTATACAGGCGCCATCACGCTGAACACCCATGATCTCAGATTCTTCAACACGGGCTTCAATATCGTCGCGTCCGGAGGCATCACCGGAACTGGAAACATCGTATTGAATGCCAACGGAATCGGAAACATCACGCTCTCCGGCACTTCGGTCAACAACACGGGAACCATCACCAACATTGGACCTGGAACCGGTACTGCGACGATCAGCGCCGTGATCGGAACGAACGTCACCGGCGTGACCCAGAACAACAGCACATCGGGACTGACCCTCTCCGGTGCCAACACCTTCACCGGTACGGTCAACGTCACCGCAGGAACCCTGTCGGTGACCAATGCCACCGGCATCAGCACCTCCAGCGGAGTGACGATCGCTTCGGGAGCCAGCCTTGCTTTTAACTCCGTGAACCAGACCATGGCCACCGGAAAGACCCTCAGCATCGCAGGTTCCGGAGTCTCGGGAACGGGTGCCTTGCAGACCAACGGCTCGGCTTCCACGATCGCCTGGAATGGAGCCATCACCCTCGCGGCGGATGCCACCATCCGCATGAACGGCACCGGAACCTTCACGACGGCCTCCACGGGCACGATCGCCCTCGGAGCGTCCACCCTCACCCTCAACCTTGATGGTTCCAGCAACAACTCGTTGGGTGGAGTCATCAGCGGAACCGGCGGCATTATCAAGGGCAGCACCGCCAGTCTCGCCCTCACCGCCGCCAACACCTTCAGCGGTGGTGTGACGATCCTCGGCGGCACGGTGGTCACCTCCGGTAACGCTGCCGCTCTCGGCACTGGAACCGTTCAGCTTGGTGATACTTCCGGCGCGCTCACGGCCACTCTCAACAGCGGTGCCAATACCCTTACCTTCGCCAACGACATCAACGTCCGCTCGGGAAGCAGTGGCACCAAAACCCTGAGCAACACCGGAGCCCAAAACGTCACTTACTCGGGTGGTATTGCATTGAATGGAAATCTCACCGTCAATACCACCAGCACCGGCAGGTTTCTCTTCAGCGGGATCATGAGCGGCACGGGTGCCCTGACCGTCAACGGATCCAGCACAGGCGATTACGTCTCTTCCGGTCTCAACACTTACAGTGGTGGTACCACCCTCAATACTGGAGGCTTGGCGCCTGTTGGTGCGAATTCGGCAGGCCCTGCCGGCTCACCCACCTCCGGCTGCTTCGGCACTGGCACTCTCACTCTCGCAGGTGGCCAGATGCGTTCCGGCACCGGCGCCTCGTTCACCGTTGGAAATACGGTCAGCCTTGCCGCCAACACGACATTTTACACGGGCGGGTCGGAAAAATCCCTCGTCTTTTCAGGCCCCGTCACCATCACGGGAAGCTCCCGCACTCTCACCAGCACCGTCGGCACCACCGTCGCGGGGACCACGGTGATCTTCAATGGCAACATCGGCGAGGGAACCTCCGGCCTCGGCATCGTCAAGGCTGGCGCAGGAAACATCACCTTCAACGGCACCAATACCTACACCGGCAACACGGACATCACGGCCGGGAACCTTTCCATTGGAACCACCGCCTCCCTGCCAGGCTATAACACAGCCGGCAGGTTCTCAGTCTCCCCCGGAGCCACGTTGACGGTTCAGAACGGAGTATCCCAGACGGATGTGTCTGACTTGCTCGCCACTGGCAATTTCCAGTCGGGCTCCACCCTCGGATTCGATACCTCGCTGGGCAATCGCTCCGTTTCCTTGAACCTCACGGCTCCGATCAACATCACCAAGTCGGGCACCAACACCCTCACTCTTTCCGGAACCAACACCTACTCGGGCACTCTCTCGGTCACCGGTGGATCGCTCAACATCGCCAGCTCCGCCGCAGTTGCCGGCTTCCCGAATGGATTCACGATTGCCAACGGTGCCTCCCTCGTCATCCCCAATGCGGTGACCGAAGGCGAAGTCACCTCCGTCCTGGGCACCACCAATCTCGCTGTGGGCTCGACCCTCGCTTTTGACACCACGGCTGGAGACCGCACGTTTGCCAGTGCCATCTCCAACAGTGCCTCGGGTTCCATCAATCTGACCAAGCTCAGCCCGAACACGCTCACCCTCACCGGAGCCAACACCTACACCGGCACCACCACCGTCAGCAACGGCATCCTCGTCGCCGGAGGCAGCACCTCCTCCTCCACCGGACTCATCACAGTCGGAAACACCACCGACAATGCCGTTCTCAATGTTCCATCGGGCGGCATCATCACCGGAACCACGACCCTCACGGTCGGCAGCGTTGCCAATTCATTCGGAGCCCTCAACCTCACCGGCGGCACCGTTTCCATCACCGGGGACTCCGATTCATCGGCCTTTGGTGGAAACAACTCGGCCTACGGAGCGCTGACGATGTCCTCAGGCACCTTCACCCAGCAACGCCTGATGTTCGGCGGCAATGGATCGTCCTCTGCTGCGGGCGGCGTTGGAGTCGGCCACATCATCGGTGGCACCATCAACTCGAACAACTGGTTCATCCTCTCCAGGGCGGGTGCCTCGACGGGGATCCTGACCTTCGCGGGTGGCACGCTCAATCACGCCAATGCCTCGAACAGCATCGTCCTTGGCCTCGCGGGTTCGGGTCGCGCGGAGCTGAACGTGACCGGTGGCATGATCGACAACCTCGGCAGGACGGTCAACATGGGCGGCAGCGGGGCGTCCTTCCACTGGACCGGAACCGGCCTGCTCAACCTCAATGGCGGCACCCTGCTCACCAACTCGGTGCTCTATGACGCCGATGTGGCCGCCGCCTCCTCCAACAGCTACATCAACTTCAGCGGCGGCACCCTCAAGTCGGCTGCCGCTTCGGCCACCATCCTCCCAGCCTTCACCTCCTCCGGCAGCGG
>JAIYDT010000258.1 GCA_027487355.1 Verrucomicrobiaceae bacterium | reverse complement strand
TTCATTTCGGATTGCTCGATGGAGGAACGTTGGCGGCCTGCGTGATCGCGGTCCTGCTTTCACCCACGGAGGCGAAGATCCGGCAGATGGCGGTGCGTCCGGAGCATCAGGGAAAGGGCTGCGGGCGACGGATGATTGAAGAACTGGAGCGATATCTGATCTCGAAGGGCATCTCCCATATCTCGATGCATGCGCGAATGAGTGCTGAGGGCTTTTATGAAAAGCTTGGCTACCTGAGGACCGGAGACGAGTTCTCCGAGGTCGGGCTTCCGCATGTGCGGATGGAGAAGCGGGTGGAATGAATGGAGCGGAAAGGCCAGGTAGGGAGCACGCCGATCACGGGATTGGGATCCAGTCCTGGCACGAGGCTCGCGTCTGGCACTTTTTACCACCCCTTGCATGAATGGAATCGGAGCTTTCCACGTCATAGGCGGATCGCTCCATCTTCTCGCATGAAATACGTCCTCCTTCTGCTCTCACTCGCCCTCTCCGCAGCCCTCAACGCCGAGGAAGATAAGCCTTCGGACTATCATCTGGCCCCGACGCGAGAATTCCCCACCCGGACCTGGAAGGTTTCTGAAACGGAGGCGAAGTCCTGGAAGGGGCCCTTCGCGTCAGCCCTGAAGGTCATGCTTGAAGCTGGCTATCCGGATCCTGCCGGGCTGCCCTATCATCGTATCCGAATCTCGACCGGCAATTGCTACACCGGGGATGACGGTATCACCCAAACCGAGGGCTGGCTCCTGCCGGCGAAGGAGGGCGAACCGGTCTTCGCCATCGCTTGGAACGGGCTGATTTATCCCGTGGTGGAGGACAAGGGGGCCGCGAACCTCAAGGAACGCGCGGACATGATCACGAAGGTCGGGGAAAAGGAGCGCGCTTCGTGGTTCGACACCTCGGAGGCCACCCAGGCAACGCCGGGGTCCCTGAGCCTGATCCACGGTCTTCATCTGACGCGCCAGGGTTACCCCGAGGCCGCCGAGTATGTGCTGAAGAACCGCGAGCAACCTCTCAAGGCACCGGAGTTGGAAGGCAATCTGGCGCTGGACTGGGTGTGGAACCTCTACGAGCGGGCCGTCAGCGCCCACATGCGCGGCGATCCGCAGATGGCCCTCGCCTCCTTGGCCACCTGCAAGCAGGCCATCGCGGCCTTAAAGAAGACCCTCAAGCCGGTCGATCGCATGTTCGGCAATGTGGAGTCATGGACAGAAGACATCCCGGTCCTGGAAAAGGACTGCGAGCGGCGGCTAAAGTCCGGGAAAACCGGCCTCTTCGAGGCGAAGCCCTTTGCCGCCAAGGACCACAGCATTCCGGAACTCATCGACGCGCTCGATCGGATCGCGATTCCCCAGGACGGCCAGCCCGGCGATGTGCCTCTCTGGGAGTCCCCCGTGGTGAAGTCGCTTGTGGCCAAAGGCGACGGCGCGGTGGAGCCCTTGCTGCAATGCCTCGAGAGCGACACGCGCTTGACGCAATCGGTGCATTTCTGGAGGAACTTCAGCAAAAGCCGGACGATCCTCGGAGTCCATGAGGCGGCCATGTATGCCCTCCAGTCCCTGCTTGAAGCCGACTTCTTCGAACTTGCGTCAACCGGCGACAGCCTGACGTCGCGCGACCCGGAGTACCGCAAGAAACTGGCCGCCGTCATCCGTGCGGACTGGGAGAAGTATGGCCGAGCCACCGGTCCTGCGCGGGCCTTCCGCATGCTTCAGGATGACACCGCAGGAATCGATGCCTGGATGCAGGCGGGGAACTCGCTGCTGCACAAAACCGAGTACGACGAAGAGAGCGGCGACCCGATTCCACCGAAGGGGCCGATGCCCGGTGAACCTTTGCGGGAGAAGCGCGAGCCCTCCGTTTCCGACCTGCTGGAAAAGCGCGCGGCGGAGGCCGGGAAGCAGGTCGAAACCGGGGACAAGGAGGCCGGGCACGGTCGGATGGCCTTGCTCTCGATCCTTTTGGAATGGGACGAGGCACGGGGTCGGGCAGCCGTTGGCAAGCTCGCGGCATCCTGGCTTGAGAACCGAGCGTGGTCCTCGGAAAAGACGGAAATTGTCCCAAAATTCATCGAGGATGTCGCGGGCAAGGCCCCGGAGATTCTGCCGGTGTACGAGGCCATGGCCTGGACCCTCGCGCCGGGCGACTACGTCGGTTGGAACAATCGATCCGGCTTCATCACCACCATGTATCTGAAGCATGAAGCGGCCTTGAAACGGAAGGGCCTGTGGACCGACCCCGAATCGCCGTGGTGCCTGGGCAAGCTCAAGGTGCGCGACCTCGAAGATGTGATCGGATATTGGAAGGAACAGGAGCTGTTAGATAAGCCTCCTTTCAAGGCTCTGGTCGCGAGCCTCCTCACCAACGATACCGAATGCGGCGAGATCTACATTGATGCGAAGAATCCCAAGCACTGGTGGCTTCGTGGCGACGAGAACTCCGGAGGCCCAGGCCTTCCGGATGACGCCAAGGTTGGCCTGAAACCGGGGGAGAGCCTGCCCGTGCGACGCAAGGATGTGGCGGGCAAGACCCTCAAGGAGTCGAGCTATCTCAGCGACCAATCCCAGGAACCGGTGCTGGAATACTTCTGGTCGCTCAAGGACCGGGACGCCTGGCTCGCCAAGGTCAGCCCGGAGTTCAACTCGTCGAAGTAGGAATCAAAGGACATCCTGGACTGCAATCGGCTGGGGTTCGGGTCGCTTTGTCGAAGTACTTTGGGGTCACGCGGCGGGTTCTCAGACAAGGGATTCCCGATGCAGGAGTCCGCCCAACTGGAGACTTGCCGCCCGAATCCCATCCTGCCACAAACCCCGCGTGAAATGGCTGCCGCTTTTCCTCATCCTGATCTGCCAGGCCCAGGCAGCCCTTTTGGCGAATTTCCAGACCAGCCGGGGCACGGTGGTCATCGACCTCCAATACACCAAGGCTCCTCAGGCGGTAGCGAATTTCATCACCCTGTCCCAAGGCACGCGGGCCTGGGTGGATCCCAGCACGGGAGCGGTGAAACGGACGCCGTTCTACAATGGCATTAAGATCCATCGGACTGCCAACGATGGCAGTTTCAGGTTCGCCCAAGGGGGATCGCCGAAGGGCGACGGCTCGGACGGACCTGGGTTCACCTTCAAGGATGAGTTCGATGGGTCGCTGACGCACGTGCCTTACTGCTTCTCGATGGCGAATGCCGGGCCGAACACCAACGGCTCACAATTCTTCTTCACTGGCAGCCTGTCGCAGCCGACCTTTAACAATGTCCACACCATCATGGGGCTCGTCACGGACCCAGCCAGCCGATCGGTGGTCGACGCGATGATTGCCTCTGGTCCAAATGCCACGACCATCACCGGCATCACTATTTCCCGAACCGATTCGGCAGCAGTGGCCTTCAATGAATTTGCCCAGAATCTCCCGACTGTCATCCGTCCAGAGGGCAACCTGGTGGTCAATCGGAACGTTTCCGCGACCTGGAACCTGAACCCGGTGGCCAGCACCGGAGCCGTGTTCCGGGCCTTCCGATCAACCACGCTGGTGACAAGCCCGAACAGCTGGAGCGAGCTGATTGCGGCGACGCAGCATGTCGGGATCACCCCGTCACTCACCACGCCGGTGCTGTTCTCAGTCCCGCTTGATGAAGCTTCGAACCCGAAAGCCTTCTACAATCTCTCAGTCGCGAACCATCCTGGGTCGGTCGCGCCCTCGACGCTGGCCAACCGGACGGTGACCATTCCGCTGGGTTCTGATACGTTGACATTCAACTTCGGTTCCAGCGGAATCTCCGGTACGACCGTTTACACGCCGCAGACCGGCTCGCCCATTTCCGGATCCTTCACCACGGTGAGCCCCGCCACGGGTTTGGCACAGGCACCATCGTCCAGCGCCCACAACATTACTTTCACTGCCGACACCCCGTCGATCAACCCGAGATATTTCTGGGTGAAAATCGGCACCGACTCAGCCACCAGCGCCACGATTTCAGGCCATCACTCTTCGCAATACTACCATTCCCTCTTCGGCTGGCAGCCCTTCGCATCCGGTTCTGCCACCATCACCCGCTGACCCAGACTTCCGCTCGAAAAAGCCGAGTTCTCCCTTGACAATCCCCCTGCATTTCAACAGTTTCCGCGCCCCTACCAATCGGGACCAAACCAAACCAAAGACTTCTGATCGCATGCGTGGAGTGACTGTAAAAAAAGGCGAACCTGTGGATCGCGCGCTTAAGCGCCTCAAGACCAAGCTTGATACCGAGGGAATCCTCGAGGAAATGCGCCGCCGCCGCGCATTCGAAACACCGACCGAGCGCAAGGCCCGCAAGCTGCGTTCCGCATCGAAGCGCAACAAGATCCGCTGGCGTTTCTCCAACGCTCCTGCAGGCGAAAAGTCGGAAACGACCGAAGCCTGAAATTTTCCGGTCCCGATACCGGTTGGGAAAGACGGGTGCCATTCACGGCACCCGTTTTTTGTGTCTGGATGGCGCGGTATCCGTTAGAAGCCGTCTATGAAGCACAACCACAAATGCCCGAAATGCTCCGGCACGGACATCATCACGAATGCGAGGGTACTCACGCGCATCAATGCCGCTGAAGGCGACCTGACCCTCGCTACTTACGACAATCCCGAGGCTTTACTGTTCAAGGGCAAGCAATCGACCATCGTGTCTGCTTGGGTATGCGCTGGATGCGGGTTTACGGAATGGTATGCAGCGGATCCCAATGTTCTAAGGGTCGTTTCGTAGTGAAACGTCAATTCTCGGGATGACGGAGTGGATTCAGCGCCATCTTCTTTCCCTATTTCCAGTTCCACCCCACCGGCCTCGCCAGATCTTTTCCGATCATCGAACAGAGGCCGACGAAGGTTTCCTCGACCAGGGTGAACGATCGCTTGACCCGGGTGAAGACCGACCAGTCACGACGGACGGTGAGTTCCCCCATCGATACCGCCACGAGGCGGCCATCGGCGATTTCCTTTCGTGCCACCCAGGGTGCCACGATGCCGACCCCGAGGCCGATCCGGGTCATTTCCTTGATCGCCTCCATGTCGCCGAGCACCATCGGAGCCCTCAGACGAATGCCCTTCTGCTCGAACCAATCCTCGACCAGTCGATGGGTCTGGGTGGAGCGGGTGTAAACGATGAACTGCATCGCCGCGAGGGACTCCGGAGTGATCGGTTGACCGTCCGCCCAGGGGTGCGCCGGCGAGACGATGAAGGTCATTTCATCGCTGAAAAGCGGTCGACCGTCTTCCGGCTGGCCGTCATTTCCGAGACCGATGACCAGATCGAGCGCATGCTCTTCCAGTCGGGAAATCAACCAGGAGGTATCACCAGCTTCCACCATGGGCTCGCAGCGGGGAAAGCAGTCGCGAAACTCACGGAGCACGGTAGGCAGCAGAAAATGGCAGAGGCTGTGCGGAGCCCCGATCCGGATGCGGGCCTGGCCCCAGCGTTTCAGGCCATCCAGCTCGCGCTCGGCATGCTCCAGCTCCGCCAGGGCCCGACGGCAACGGCGGATGAAGATTTCGCCCTCGGGCGTGGCCACGGTTTTTTTCCCCTGACGGTCGAGCAAGCGACAACCGAGCTGGTCCTCCAGGGCCTTGAGCGAGTGACTGATGGCGGATTGGGTCAGGCACAGTTTTTTGGCGGCAAGCGTGAAGCTGCCCTCATCGGCGACCGCCACGAACGCACGGACCTGGCGGAGGTCGGGTAGGAACTCACTCATGACTCAGACTCATCTCAAGATTCGTGGTTTGCTCAGCACCGTTCATGCCAACGGCTCAATCTTGGCACTCTTCGCGCTTTTGCAAGGTGGATGTCACCTTCCTCGCAGCAGAACAGAAACCCGATCCGGCTTGGCTTTGTGCCACTCAGTGACTGCGCACCGCTCGCGGTCGCGAAGGAAACCGGGCTTTTCGAGCGCTATGGAGTGGAGGTTGACCTGATCCGCCTGCCCGGCTGGGCCACCGTGCGCGACATGCTCTTCTTCGGGGAACTGGACGCGGCCGAGGCCATCGCCGGGCTGGCCTTCTCCCTGACTCTGGGGATCGGCCACCTGAAACGAGACGTCTGCGTGCCGCTCATTCTCAGCGGCCACGGCAACGCCATCACCCTTTCAAAGCGGATCCCTCATGAACTTGTTGGCTCCGGGGAGGGGCTTGCCGCCTACATCACCCATCGTTGGAAGGAAAGTCGGCCATTCACCCTCGCCGCCGCCCACCGCTATTCTTCACACCATCTTCTACTTCAGTCCTGGCTGAAACAACATGGCCTGCGGCCGGGAACCGACGTGGAGATCGTCTTCCTTCCTCCCCCACTCATGCCCGGCCATTTGGCCAGCGGCCATCTGGACGGCTACTGCGTGGGCGAGCCGTGGAACTCCGAGTCCATTCTGATGGGTGAAGGCTGGTGCGCGGCCACTTCGTCGCAGATCGCCAGTGGCCATCCGGAGAAAGTGTTGGTGGCAAGCGGTGATCTTCTGGTCGAAAGGCGCTCCGAACTCGTCGCGCTCACCGCCGCGCTGCTCCATGCCTGCAGGCTCTGCCAGTCGCTTTCATTCCGTGAGGAAATGATCCGCATCCTCGCCTCGGAGCATTACACAGGAGCGTCAGAAGCGGCCCTTAGAAACAGCCTCGGACCGATCTTCAATACCGGCATCGGGACGCAGGACGCCTCGTCCTTTCACCTTTTCCATGGCAGCGACCTCAATCCACCAACGCCCGACAAGGCCTCGTGGTTTCTCGCCGGGATGCGCTCCGCCGACCTGCTTCCCGACAGCACCGCCGGGGCCTCGCTGACCCGGATCTACCGTCACGACCTGTTCCGCGCCGCCAGTGAGCTGCTGCTACCAGCGTGATCGTAACCGGCCTGCCAGGTCGGTCCTCCTTGCGCAGATGTATGAGCGCCATTCAACTTCCCTATGAAGTCATAGACGCGAATCAGGAGAGTCTTGAGATCAATATGGCATGTGGCGGGCTGAACCTTTCGTGCCGCCATCAATCCTATCGCCATGAACATCGACACCAACCTCTCGCGCCGCCGCTTCCTCACCGCATCAACCAAAGCCACGGCTCTCGGCTTGCTCACAGCAGGCCTTCCCACCCGCTGGGCCGGAGCCCAGACGATCTCCGACGCCCCGGAGTCACCGAACGTGAACTTTGGAATCATCGCTTTGACCGATTGCTCGCCAATCATCATCGCCCACGAAAAAGGCCTCTTCAAGAAATACGGCATCAACTCCACCATCACCAAGGGTGCGAGTTGGGCCGCCATCCGTGACTCGCTTTCCAACGGCGACATCCAGGCCACCCACATGCTGCTCGGCATGCCGATCGCCTCCACCATGGGCCTCGGCGGCGCACCGAAGAAGCCGATGGTCGTGCCATGGCTCCTCAATCGCAACGGCCAGTCGATCAGTCTCTCAAACTCCCTGAAGGGGAAGGTCGCCGCCGATCCAAAGGCCCTCAAGCCGCTCGTCGATGCCGCCAAGGCAGCAGGAAATCCGATGACCTTCGCGATGACCTTTCCGCCCGGCACTCACGCGATGTGGCTGCGCTACTGGCTCGCCGCCGGTGGCGTGAACCCAGGCGATGCCGGCGGCGCAGGGGCTGACATTTCCCTCATCACCATTCCGCCGCCACAAATGGTGGCAAACATGAAGGTTGGAAAGATGGATGGCTTTTGTGTCGGCGAACCTTGGAACGGCAAGACGGTCGCGGAAGACGTCGGCTTCACCGGAATCAACACCCAGGCGATCTGGAAGGATCATCCGGAAAAGGTTTGTGCCTTCACCGAAGAGTTCGCTGAAAAGAATCCAAAGACCGTCAAGGCCGTGCTCAAGGCGCTTCACGAAGCCTCCGTCTGGCTCGACGTCATGGAAAACCGCGTCGAGCAAGCCACCATTGTCAGCGCCGCCACCTACATCAACTGTCCGCCGGAATCCATCCTGCCACGCCTCCAGGGCAAGTATGACATGGGGGATGGCCGCAAGATCCGCGACCCGGACTACATGATTTTCAGCAGCCGCAACTGCAACTATCCGCAGCCGAAGTACTGCAAATGGTGGCTCACACAGCTCCGCCGCTGGGGCTTCACGCAAGGCGCGCCCGATTACGAGGCAGTCACCAAACAGGTCATGCGCACTGATATCTATGAAGATGCCATGAAGGAGATTGGCTACACCCACGGCGGACTCAGCAACACACCGGAAACCTTCTTCGACGGAGTGAAATTCGACCCCGCCGCCGACCTCGAGGCCTTCGCCAAGTCCTTCCCGATCGCCACGCTCAAGGGCTGAACCCACCACCTTCACATCGCCCCATGAAACTCCCTGGAAAGCTCAGTCTAAACGCAATCTTCCTGCCGTTCCTAGGCGTCCTGCTGTGCATCGGCGGTTGGGCCTTGATCTCGGGAAAATCCGTCACCAAGACCACCACCAAGGACGACGGATGGGGCGACATGATCACCGTCACCGAGACCAAACGTGTCGGACTCTCCGCCGACCTGCCAGCTCCCAGCGAAACATGGGTGGCGAGCAAGCCCTACATCGTCGAACCCTTCGCGAAGCGCGGCGAGCTTGATCAAGGCATCCTTCGCTTCACCTGGCTGTCGCTGAAGCTCGTCGTGCAGGGCTACCTGCTCGCCCTTCTCATCGGCACGCCGATCGGGTTCCTGTTAGGTCTTTCCAGAAACTTCACCCTGGCCTTCGATCCGATCATCCAGATCCTGCGCCCGGTCTCTCCACTCGCCTGGCTGCCGCTCGGCATGGTGATGTTCAGCGGCTTGAAAATCGCGGACGCGTCCGGTCGAACCGCCTTCGGCACCTCTGACGCCGCCGCACTGTTCACCATCGCGATCTGCGCGATGTGGCCCACCGTGCTCAACACCGCCGTCGGCGTCCGTGCCGTGCCGCAGGATTACCTGAACGTCGCCAAGGTGCTGAAGCTCTCGCGCTTCAAGACGCTCACCAAGATCCTCATTCCCTCGTCCCTGCCCTACATGTTCACTGGCTTCCGGTTGTCCCTCGGCATCGCCTGGCTCGTGATCGTCGCGGTGGAAATGCTGATCGGAAAGCCCGGCATCGGCGGCTTCCTCTGGCAGCAGTACAACGCCAACTCATTCGCCCACATCATCCTCTCGATCATCACCATCGGACTGATTGGTTTCATTCTGGATCGTCTGATGTCGTTGGCGGAGTCAAGATTCAGGACAGCTTGAAGAAGTTTGTTAGGTTTCAGTGTTCAGTAATCAGGGAAGAGCCCGACGGAAACTGCCTTCACTGAAATCTTCAAACTGAACACTTAAAACTTCTTCCCATGCCACTGCTCCAGCTCACCTCTGCCTCCAAGTCCTTCTCCGGCCATTCGATACTACGAGACATTGATCTAACAGTCGAGGAAGGCGACTTCGTTTCCATCATCGGCTACTCCGGCACGGGGAAGACCACGCTCATCTCCCTGCTCGCCGGCCTGTTGAAGCCGACCACCGGCCAGGCGATGATGGAGGGCAAGCCGATCACTGGCCCCGGCCCGGAGCGTGGCATCGTGTTCCAGAACTACTCCCTGCTACCCTGGCTGACCGTTGAGGAAAACATCCACCTCGCCGTCGATCAGGTCTTTCCGGAGAAATCCGCCGCCGAGCGTAAGGAACACGTCGCCACCTACATCGACATGGTGAAGTTGACCCACGCCTCGACGAAGCTGCCGAAAGAACTTTCCGGCGGCATGCGTCAGCGCGTCTCGGTGGCCCGGGCCCTCGCCATGCAACCGCGCGTGCTGCTGCTCGACGAACCGCTGTCCGCTCTCGATGCGCTTACCCGCGCCACGCTTCAGGACGAGATCAGCGACATCTGGCTAAAGACCCGCACCACTGTCATCTGGGTCACCAATGATCCCGACGAGGCCATCCTTCTGGCCGACCGCGTCATTCCACTTCTCCCAAAAAAGGACGGCGCGACTCTTGGTGCCGCCATGTCCGTGCCGATCGAGCGACCTCGCGAGCGCCGTGAGATCGACCAGGATCCGATCTTCAAAAAACTCCGCCACGATCTGGTCAGCACGCTGCTCTCTGCAAGGAAGCAGCAGGAAGCCTCCTCCGTCACCCGCAAGCTCGCCGTGCCGGATATCCTTCCCGAGGACCTCACCGTCATCGACACCGTGAAGCGCTCGGCCCGAAGCGGACCGCTGCGCCGCTCCCAGCTTCAGAAAGAGGAATTCAAAATCACTGTCCCATGAGCGAACGCGCCCCTGCCCTGGAATTGTTCCGCCTTCAGAAAACCTATCCGAGCCCGAAAGGTCCGGCAGTGATCGTGAAGGATTTCTCCCTCAACTTGAAGCGCGGTGAATTCGTCACCCTCATCGGCCACTCCGGTTGTGGAAAATCGACGGTGCTCTCGATGGTCGCCGGTCTCACTAGCGTCACCGACGGAGGCATCATCCTCGAAGGCCGCGAATCCACCGGACCCGGCCCGGATCGGGGCATCGTATTTCAATCTCCTTGCCTGTTGCCGTGGATGAGCGTCTTCGACAATGTCATGCTCGGCGTCGAGCAGGTATATTTCACCGCGAGCAAGACCGAACGACGCGAACTGGCCGAATACTATCTTTCCGTCGTCGGTCTCGGCGATGCCATGAAGAAGTCTCCCGGCGAACTTTCCCAAGGCATGCGCCAGCGGGTCGGTATCGCCCGCGCCTTCGCCCTCCAACCGAAGATGCTGCTCCTCGACGAGCCCTTCGGCATGCTGGATGCGCTGACGAAGATCGAGCTCCAACAAGTGCTGTTGGACCTCTGGCGTCGCAACCGACTCACCACCCTGATGGTCACCCATGACGTCAACGAGGCCATCTACCTTTCCGACCGCGTCGTCATGATGACCAACGGCCCCGAAGCCACCCTCGGGGAAATCCTCGAGATCGACTTCCCCCGTCCCCGCAAGCGGGAAATGGTCCTCAACGACCCGCTCTTCACCGCCTACCGCGATCATCTTGTCTCTTATCTAACAGAGCGATCCCATCAGAGGAACGAACCGAAGACCTACACGAAGGAGAATCTGCTCACGTTCACCAGTGATCCGGTCGCCAAGGATCACACCGCCGCTGCATAAGGCGCGTGGATGTCTCCGTCCGAATCAGGGCACGGTGAGAATTGGTTCTGGATCGAACATCAAGGGTTCTTATGACCTCCACTCATACACCGGATGACGGGATCTCAGCAGGATCTTGGCAACACCCTGAACTCCTGCATGCCAAGTGCTTTTACGGGGAGATAACCACTCCCATGAGTACCTTCCCTTCCCTTCCCAACGCCGGTTTCACCGACGAACAGAAGGCCTACCTCAGCGGATTCATTTCCGGCATCCTCAACAACCGACAGTTTCCGTTCGTCGGGCAAACCGGCGAGGGGCGCTTCACCTCAAACGTCGCTGAATCATCGGCGGAAACGGTTTACGGCACCCCCGTCGAGGACCTTTGCCGCGAGGAATTGGTGAAACATGAGAAGCACGGACTGGATTCCTACGACACCATCCTCTCGAACGCCAATGAGAAGGTGTTCCCGAAAGATGGTGATATCTTCCGCTACAAGTTCCACGGGCTCTTCTATGTCACGCCCGCCGAGGAGTCGCTGATGATGCGTTGCCGGATCGCTGGAGGTGCGCTCGATTCCCGCCAGCTCCGTGGACTGGCCAGGCTCACGGCCGATCTGGGCAATGGGTTTCTCGATCTCACCACCCGCGCCAATGTCCAGGTCCGCGGCATCCTTCCGGCGGGCGCGCCGGAGGTCCTAATGCGACTGACCGAACTCGGACTGACCTCGCAGGGTGCCGGAGCCGACAACGTCCGCAACATCACCGCCACGCCCACCAGCGGCTTCGATCCGGATGAACTGATCGACGTGCTGCCCTACGCCCGCGCGCTCCACCACTACATCCTCCGCAACCGCGACCTCTATGGTCTGCCGCGAAAATTCAACATCGCCTATGATTCCGGCGGCGCGGTCTCCGTCTGCGCGGACACCAACGACATTGGCTTCCAGGCGGTCCGCGTCGGCACGAACGGCCAAGGCATTGAGCCCGGCGTGTACTTCCGCATGCAGCTCTGCGGCATCACCGGCCACAAGCAGTTCGCCAGCGACTGCGGCGTGCTCCTTACTCCCGCAGAAACTCTTCCAGTGGCCGCTGCCTTGATGCGCGTGTTCATTGAAAACGGCGACCGCACCAACCGCACCAAAGCCCGGCTCAAGTATCTCGTCGATGCCTGGGGCGTGGAAAGGCTTCTCACGGAAACCGAGAACAAGCTCACAGTTCCTCTTCGCCGCGTGCCGCTGGAACTTTGCGAAGTGCCAGCACCGAAGGAGAAGCACGGCCACCTCGGCATCCATCCGCAAAGCGACGGCAAGTTCTATGTTGGCGTGCTGCTGCCAGTCGGACGCCTGACCGTTGATCAAACCTTCGCATTGGCCCGACTCGCTGACTGCTTCGGCAGCGGTGACATCCGCATGACCGTCTGGCAGAACCTCATCATTCCAAACATCGCGGCAGAAGACCTCGAAGCCGCGAAGGCCGCGATCCTGGAATGCGGGCTCGCGTTTTCCGCCACTTCGATTTCCGGCGGACTGGTCGCCTGCACCGGCAACCGTGGCTGCAAGTATGCCTCTGCCGACACCAAGGGCCACGCGATCGAACTCGGACGTTATCTTGAGAATGCGGTGGCACTCGATCAGCCGGTGAACATTCATCTGACCGGTTGCCCGCATTCCTGCGCGCAGCATTACATCGGAGACATCGGCATGGTCGCGGTGAAGGTCAAGAACGCCGACGGCGAGTCGGTGGAAGGCTACCACATCGTCCTCGGCGGTGGTACGGACGACACCCGGGGCATCGCACGCGAGGTCTGGAAGAGTGTGGCCTTTCCCGAGATCCCCTCGCTGATCGAAGGACTGCTGAAGGCCTACCTCGCCACGCGCAGGGACGATGAAAGCTTCAACGTCTTCGCCAACCGCCATAGTATCGACGAACTCAAGGGACTGCTCGGCATGACCCTCGCGGCATGAAACTGGCCGTTAGAAAACGGGCGATCCCCAGGACTCCGGTCCTGAGAACGCTGATCGACGACCTGCTTGCAGAGCAGCAGTCATTGCTCACGCCGGTTGCCCGTTTCGCAGAAGAGCATGATCGCGAACCTGATCTCGCCGGGCATTATCGGAACCTGATCCCACTGAGCGCTCCCGGCCCTGGCGAGCAATACGCCTTTGAGGTTTCCCTCGATCGCTGCACCTCTTGCAAGGCCTGCGTCGCCGCCTGTCATTCTCTGAACGGCCTCGACGACGATGAAGCCTGGCGCGACGTCGGACTTCTAACAGGTGGAGTCGAGGAACCCGGCTGGCAGCAGACGGTCACCACCGCCTGTCATCACTGCGCTGATCCTGGCTGCCTCACGGGATGCCCGGTCGGAGCTTATGAAAAGGACTCCACAACCGGCATCGTGAAGCACCTTGATGACCAGTGCATCGGTTGTTCGTATTGCATCCTCAAGTGCTCGTTCGACGTCCCCAAGTTTTCCAAAAAGCGCGGCATCGTCCGCAAATGCGACATGTGTCAGGGCCGTCTCGCCGCTGGTGAGGCTCCCGCCTGCGTGCAGGCCTGCCCGACGAAGGCGATCCGCATCGTGAAGCGCAACGTCGCGGAGGTCATCGCCGAAGGCCGGGCCGGCAAAGGCTTTCTAACCGGAGCCCCGTCGCCACGCTCGACTCTTCCATCCACCCTCTATCTCGGCCGTGCCGTGCCGTCCGCGGCAAGACCCGCTGACCAGGAAGCACTGGTTCCCCAGCATACCCACTGGCCGCTGGCCATCATGCTTTCGCTGACACAGGCCGGACTGGGTCTGGTCATCGCCGCCGCATTCTCAGCCAGCCAGATGGTGGCCATTGCCGGAGCGCTGATCTTTCTAACAGGCATGGCAGCCTCGATCCTCCACCTCGGTCGGCCTCTGGGGGCGTGGCGGTTTTTCCTCGGTCTGCGGACGAGCTGGCTGTCGCGTGAGATCCTCGCCTTCTCGTTGATCGCGCCGCTGGTCATGAGCGTGCCTGCCCTGCCGTTCATCAGGATATGGATTCCGGCGGTCCTGCTTTCCGGCTTGCCGGTCGCGCTATCGATCATGGCCGTGATCGCCGTGTTCACCTCGGTGATGATCTATGTCGATACACACCGGACGACTTGGCGTTTCGCCATTACCGGCCCTCGCTTTTTCGGAACGATGCTGGTCTTCACCGCGATGGGTTTCGCACTCTCGACCGAATCGCTGGCCGTGCATTTCATGGCCAGCCTGCTGATCCTTGCGCGCCTTCTGCCCGAAGCCTGCTACCTGAGAAAGGGCAAAACCTGCGATGAAGAGAGCAAGTGGACGGCCGACCGTCACATGGCCTTGCTTCTGCGTGGTCCGCTGAGAGCGATCATGGGCCTGCGCTTCATCCTCGCCGTCTGCTCCGCCTTGCTGCTGCCTGCAATGCCCTGGCCGGGATTCGCGCTGCTGCTGATCGCCGAACTCTGCGAGAGGGTCCTGTTCTTCAAGTCAGTCCATGCGCCCAAGATGCCTGGAAACTTCAGTGCAGCCCGGCATTGAACAACCAGTCTTTCCTCCACCTCGCCATGCGACGACTTCTCAAACAATCCACCGGCCCGCTCACCAGCGAACTGCTTCGTGAGCCGGGTCGATTCGGTCTCGGACAGGTGCCTGCAGGAATGGTGCCGGATGCCGTGACCACCTCAATCTGCGGATTCTGTTCCACCGGTTGTCGGCTGAAGCTCCATCTCAAGGAAGGCGCGGCCGTGAGCCTGACGCCAGATGCCCACTATCCGGTCAATCTCGGGATGGCCTGTCCAAAAGGCTGGGAGTCATTGGCAGTGCTGGACGCTTCGGACCGCGCCATGGTGCCTCTGCTGCGCGAGGCAGATGGATCGCTCAAGGAGATTGGTTGGGAATCCGCCATCCCGACGATGGTGGAACGCTTCAAGAACATCCAATCAAGATACGGAAAGGAGAGTGTGGCCTTCATTTCCACCGGTCAGATCACCTGCGAGGAGATGGCATTTCTCGGAGCCCTGGCCAAGTTCGGCATGGGGATGAAGCATGGCGATGGCAACACCCGCCAGTGCATGGCCACTGCCGTCACGGCCTACAAGCAATCGTTCGGATTCGATGCTCCACCCTTCACTTATGCGGACTTCGAGGAGTCCGACGTGCTGGTGTTTGTGGGGGCAAATCCTGCGATCGCCCACCCCATCCTGTGGCAACGGGTTCTTTCCAATCAAAGGACTCCGGAGATCATTGTCATTGATCCGCGCAAGACCGAAACCGCCCAGTCCGCCACTCGGCATATCTCGGTGAAGCCGAAAGGCGATCTCTGGCTGCTCTATGCACTGGCGCATTGCATCGTTCGGGATGGACGGGTGGATGAGAACTTCCTCAAGGAACACACCCATGGATTTGACGACTTCGCCGCATTCATCGAAGACTATGCTCCGGGACTTGTCGCCGAACGAACCGGACTGGGAACTGAGGAAATCGAGATCCTTGCGAATCTGGTTTCCCATCCGTCGAAGCGCGTCTCCTGGTGGTGGACGATGGGAGTCAATCAATCGCACGAAGGAACCCGAACCGCGCAGGCAATCATCAACCTCTGCCTGATGACCGGCAACATCGGCAAACCCGGCACCGGGGCGAACTCGATTACAGGACAATGCAATGCGATGGGCTCGCGCCTGTTCTCCAACACCACCAGCCTGATCGCCGGCCACGATTTCACCAATCCAGTCCATCGGGCCAAGGTCGCAGAACTTCTGGAACTCGACGTGTCCCTCATCCCCACCGAGAACAGCTGGGCCTATGATGAAATCCTCAGCGGCATCGAGCGCGGCGACATCAAGGGGCTGTGGATCATCGCCACGAATCCGAATCATTCTTGGATTGATCGCGAACGCTTCACCCGCCTTTGCGGAAACCTCGATTTCCTGGTCGTGCAGGACATGTATCACTCCACCGAGACAGCCGGGCTTGCGGACCTCTTCCTGCCTGCCGCTGGATGGGGGGAGAAGGATGGCACCTTCATCAACTCGGAACGGCGGATCGGCGTGATCCGCCAGGTGAGGCGACCACCGGGGCAGGCCTTGTCGGACTTCCGTATCTTCCGTCTCCTTGCGAACGCCTGGGGTTGCGACGGGCTCTTTCGAAGTTGGACCTCACCGGAGGCCGTTTTCAACATCATTGCCCGACTAACCAGGGGACAACCCTGCGACATTTCCGGCATCACTGGCTACGACCAACTCGACACCAACGGCGGCATCCAATGGCCCTTCCCTGCCGGAAGTTCCCTTGCGATCCGTGAACGACGACTGTTCGAGGACTGTCGATTCTTCACTCCGGATCAAAGGGCGAAGTTCATATTCGATCGTCCATCAGAACGGCTTCCGGAACCTGTCAGCGACTCCTTTCCATTCCTGCTTCTAACAGGTCGTGGCAGCTCAAGCCAGTGGCACACCCAGACGCGGACCTCGAAATCTGCCATCCTGAGGAAGCTCTCACCGGGTGAGTTGTTGCTTGAGATTCACCCCCAGGATGCATCGGCTCTGGGCATTGCCAGTCATGCAAAGGTCCGGATCTCCAGCCAACGTGGCAGCATCGTGGCCATCGCTTTTCCCACCGCGACCGTGCAGAGAGGCCAGGTCTTTCTGCCCATGCATGATCCGGAGGTGAACCGGCTGACCCACGGGAGCTTCGATCCCGATTCCCGCCAACCTTCCTACAAGGCTTCCGCTGTCGCCATCGAGAAACTTTGATGCCTCCGAGCTTTTGTCATGAACGGCGCGCATCGCGAACAGGCGAAGGATTCACATCATTTTGCCCTTCGACGTCCAGCCTTGGCAAGACTCGCGCTACCTCAGGTCCCGTATCATGAAACCAACCTCCTTGCTCCTTCTTGCCGTAACTCCCGCGTTCGCGGGCTCTCCACTTGTTCCAGCCTCCGCAACGAAACCAGAACCCGCCTGGATCACTCCCACCCTCGACATCCGTGTCCGATATGAGATCGCAGACATCGACGGTTACGATTTCTCCCACGGCCTGACGACCCGCGAGCGTGTCGGGTTCAAGACAGCGGCCTGGAACGGCCTGTCCTTTCTTGCCGAAGGAGAGTTCACCCAGGCGCTCATCGACGACTACAGTGCGGGTCCCGGAAAGATCGTGAACACGGCGGGAGTTGATCCCTTCGTCAGGAACAACTCATTCACCTTCGACCCAGAGACAAACGAACTCAATCAGCTATACGTTCAATACGCTGCCTTCGAGACGGTTGTCAGAGTCGGCCGGCAACAGATTGTCTATGACAAGGCGGCCTTCATCGGCGACGTGATCTGGCGTCAAAACCAGCAGACCTATGACGCGGTCTCCCTCACCAACAAGTCCATTGAGGGACTCACCTTGAACTACGCCTACATCAATCAAGTGAACCGCATCTTTGGCTCATCCGCCTCCGGTGTATTCAAGGATGCCACAGGCGATCTCCATCTTCTCAATGGCTCCTACACTGGCATCAAGGGAGTCACCCTTGGAGGCTATGCCTACCTGATGGACTTCGAGGAAAAGGCCGCGATGAAATGGAACAACGACACCTATGGCCTTCATGCCAAGGGAAAGCTCGGAGGCATTGAGCTCTATGGGGAGGCAGCCTATCAGGACGAGGCGGGCGACTTGAACAACAAGAATGCCATGTACTTCCATATCAACGCCACCAAGACCTTCGGACCGCAGAGCCTGACGGTCGGCATCGAGCAACTCGACGCCGGATTCCAGACCCCGCTCTCAACCGTGCATGCATTCAACGGCTTCGCCGACGCCACGGACGTGAGACGAGTCGATGGAACGCACGGGGGACTTACCGACACCTACATTACCCACGTGATTCCGATCTTCTTCGGCATCAAGTGGGCCAACTCCCTTCATTTCTTTGGTGACAACACCATCGGTGCCAACCTCGGATTCGGGGCCGACTCGGTATTGTCCAAGAAATTCGACGATCATCTCTCCGCCATCATCAAGGTCGGTTACTTCGACACGAGCGACAAACAGTATGTCTCCACCACGCGAGCCTCGTTCGAGGTCAACTACAACTTCTGAGTCCGCCGAATCGCCAGCGACCGCCCTCTTCAGGAGGGCGGTCGCAATTCAATCGGCATCTCATCCGGCGCTTTCACCATACCATGACCAACCCGGGTGACGGACGAAGTAGAGCGACTCCTTCACCGTCAGGGCGGTCTTTGCCTGGAGGATGTTGGCCTGCCTCCGTGCCTCCCAGATGGCCTTTTCCTGGGGCGTGACGGGGTGGCGCTTGCGATAAGGGACCTTGTTGCCAACCAGCATCACGAAGTAACCCTCGATTCCAAAGTCGCTTTGGCTGCGCGGCATGCGGTAACGGCAGAATCCGGTGGGGCCGTTTTCCTCATAGAAATCCAGCAGCCCGCCGATTCCCGAAAGGTCGGTGTCCTCACGGCAGTGCCGCCAGAAGGGCGTGTCGAGCGCGGTGTTGACCTTGTAGTGAAGCCCGAGGAAGTCGCGGATGTCATGCCAGGTGTCCTTGACCAGATCATTGTAGAGATCCCGCATCGAGGGCGTCGGCTCGAGCTCGTTGTGAAGCAGGAAGTCGACAAGCGTCTGGCAGTGCGAGCAGACGATCATCAGCGCGGTGGCTTCGAGCGGCTCGACGAATCCGCCGGCATTCCCGACGGCCACCACGTTATCGACCCACAAGCGCTGATAACAACCGCTGCGGAATTTCACGATGCGTGGCGACTCCGGGGCCTTCGGATTCTTCCGCAGAAACTCAGCAGCCGCATCGTCATCGGAGATCGCCTGTGAGCTGAAGACATAGCCTCGATTGACGTGGTGCTCGTGTTCGATCTGCCAGCACCAGCCGGCGTCCATCTGCTCGGCGGTGGTGTAAGGCAAAATGGGCTCGTCGGTCCGCTCCCAGCCGCCGACGACCGCACGATCGCAGAAAAGGGTGCTGCCGAAGCTTTCAAACGGCTCGTCCATCGCACGCCCTAACAGCTCGCTGCGGAAGCCGCTGGCATCGACGTAGAAATCCGCCTCCAGTTTCCGGCCATCCTCCAGGTGGACCGCCGTGACTCCCTGCTGTCCGCGATCGGCCCCGTTGACCCTGCCATCGATGAACTCGATCCCCGACTCACGGGCGATGATTTCCAACATCTCGACGAACTTCTTGTTCTCGATGTGAAAGGCATGCCACGGCTGGATGTCCGGGGCCCCATTGGGCTGGCGGTGAAACGCCTTGTCAGCCCGCATCAGAGCCGCTGGGGCATCCAGGCAGGAAAACTCATCGTCGCAGTAGAAGCCGTTGGGCATTGGCAGGTCCGTCCACTTGGCATCGAGCTGCGGCGCGAAAGTGTAGTCGAAGCGACCGCGCTCACCCCAGAGGAAGCGGATGCCCAGTTTCCACGTGGGCTCCGCCAGTTCATAAAATCTGCGCCGGGAGATGCCCAGGTAGTCAAAAAGATGAACGGGAAAGTTCGGAGTGGTCCCCTCACCTACCCCGATCACGCCGATGTCAGGGCTGCGGACAATCCGCACGTTGAGCTGGGGGATCTTCCGTTTCAGGGAAAGGGCGGCGATGAGTCCGGCGCTGCCGGATCCAAGCACGAGGATGTTTTGGATCATGGGTTGGGTTTATGGGAAATCTGAGCGCTTCAGCTTGGATTGCGAAATGCACCTTGACCAGAAAAGGAAGCCGCCGCTCCAACAAAAATCAAGGTGTCCGACTCCAACAAAAATCCCCGACCACAGCATGCGGCCGGGGATTTCGGGAATCACGCCGGGATCGGATCAGGGGCCCACCTTGACGCGAAGGAAGCCCTTGCCAGCCAGCCCGTTCGAGCCATCCAGGCTGAAGGTCCGATAGGTGTAGCCGCTCGGTGCCGATGGCAGTCCGGTAGTCACCGGATCGACAGGAGTCACCCCGATGTTGAAGGCGGCCAGATCCTGGCTGCCCTGCACGGTATAAACGGCCCCGTCCTGGGTGGCGGTCGGCGAAGGACTGCTGGCGAAGGCAGGTGTGCCATCTCTAACAGCGATGGTCAGGAGCAACTCTGGAGTGGAGTCGCCATCGACGCTGCCGTCCGCCTCAACATGGTAGATCTTCGCGTTGTCGCTTCCACTCGCGGGATTTCCCCCGAGAGCGAACTCGATCTGGTTGTTCTGGCCGTCACTATCGGGATCAGCGGACGGCCCAACGATCAGCGGGTCGGTCACACCGGTGTAGAAGGCATCGATCCAGGTGGCAAAGACTGAGACCGCCACACCCACCTGGATTTTTCCAACGCCGGTGATGGCACCGCTGGAGTTCGTGGAGTCGTAGAGACCATCGGGTTGCGAAACACCGTCGATCACCAGGGCCCCCACGGTATCAGTGCCTGAGTTCGGAAGATTGAGCAC
>JAIYDT010000287.1 GCA_027487355.1 Verrucomicrobiaceae bacterium | reverse complement strand
CATCACCCTGACATTCGGTCCATCCTGCTGATTGAAATCCTCATCAGACTGTAGAACCTGGGAAGGTCGAACCAGGACCTGCCTTGCCTGGTCTTGAATCACCTCCGCAGGCTCCGGCAAAACCTTCACCGTCCCCGCCAGTTTCTTCACCAATCCCACAAACTCCGCACGGTCCTCCGAGGCATCATTCGCGAGTCCGGGAGTGGCCAGGGCGATGACCTTGTCCCAGCCGAAATCCCGCACCTCGTCCATGTTGCGGAGCTTCATGCCGAAGAGTGCGACTGCTGTGGCGAACTGGAACTCAGGCTCGGTCTTGTCGAGGGCCTGCACCTCGCCTGTTAGGGAGAACTCGGTTTTGCTGCTCTCATCGCCATCGGGGTGCTTGTGGCGCAGCTTCACCGTCAGCCATTCCGGCGAAGCGGCAGGCTTTTCAGGCGCGGCCCGATACTTCAAGGCATCCGTTCCCGCACCTTCTCCTGGGCCTGTTAGTTCATAGAACGCAGTGACGGTGTGGCCCGCACCGATGTCTCCGGCATCCACCTTGTCGTTGTTGAAATCCTCGTTCTTCAGGACGCGGTTGGCGTAGCCGATGAGCCGGTAGCTGCCGACCTTCGCGGGATTGAACTCGACCTGGATCTTCACGTCCTTGGCGATCGTCACCAATGTTCCACTGAGGTTCTGGAGAAAGACCTTCCGGCCTTCCCGATCCGAGTCGATGTAGAAGTAGTTGCCGTTTCCATCGTGGGTGATGGCATCCATCATCGCGTCGTTGAGGTTGCCGGTGCCGAAGCCGACGACCGTCAGATAGACACCGCTCTTCGCACGATCCTTCACCAGTTCCACCAGCGCTGGCTGACCGGTGACTCCGACATTGAAATCGCCATCGGTCGCGAGGATCACGCGATTCACGCCGCCCTCGATCTTCTGCTGCATGGCGAGTTCATAGGCTCGCTTGATGCCTGCGCCGCCGTTGGTCGAGCCACCGGCTTCCAGTTTTCCAAGCGTCTTCAGGACCGTCGCCTTTCCCTCCGCATCGAGTCGGGTGGATGGCAGCGCGACGCCCTCCGTGCCGGCATAGACCACGATGGCGACACGATCCCTCTCATCGAGTTCTTCGACCATGGTGGCCATCGACTGCTTCAGGAGCGGAAGTTTGTCCGGACTCTGCATCGATCCGGAAACATCGACGAGGAACACAAGGTTCGAAGCCGGGCGCTTGTTCTTTTCAATCTCGCGGCCCTTGATCGCCACGCGCACCAGCTGGTGCGATGGATTCCAAGGACAGGCGGCAAGGGTCGCGCCAACTGCAAAGGGGCCGTCTCCTTTGGGCTGATCATACTTGTAGCTGAAGGCATTGATGCACTCCTCGATGCGCACGGCGTCCTTCGGCACCTCACGACCTTCCATGATCATTCGGCGGACGTTGCTGTAGGAGGCGGTATCGACGTCGATCGAAAAGGTCGAAAGCGGATCGCTGTTAGGTGATTTCCACGGCTGGTCGATGAAGGTGCCGTAGCGGTCGTTGGAGATGGAATCAGGGGCCTTTTCTCCGCCTTTTCCCCCTCCGCCCCCTGAGAGTGCATCCTTGGACTTCGTCGATGAATCAAGACCACGGGTCATTCCAAACATGCCCCCCACGGCCGGGCGCGCCATTCTGGCCGGAGCGGGTCCAGACTGCCTGCCGGTCTGGGCAACAACCGGGGGCTCCGAATCCCTGGACTGGTCAGCGGGAACCTCCGCGACCGGCTCGACCGGCTTTGGCAATTTCTCCGCCGCAAAGATATTGCCTTCATTCGCCGCGACCGCCTCGGCTTGGTTTTGATACAGGCTACCTTCGCCAGTAGGAATGATTCCCTTGGTCCTGACGATCGTTGTCATCGCCTTGCGCTTCTCTTCCACGATGTCCTCCTGCTCGCGGATCGAATCACGGAGCTTACTTGCCTCGTCCACCGACAGGCTTTCCATGCTGCTTTCCGAGAGCACGGCGAGCGCCCGGTCAGGCGAACGGTTTTGCAGGTGGATGAAAAACGTGGTGCCCGCCGCCAGACCGATCCCGGCAGCGATGGCAAACCGTCCATAGCGCCGTGGGGCTGGGCGATTCAATGCTTTCGGTGAGTCGGCATCCAAGGCGGCTTCGAGTTGTTTGAGAAAAGCCTCATCGGGGCCGTGAGCCTGCTCGCGGAGCAGTTCATCGAGCAGCTTGTCTTCAGGAGAGTTTGGAAAATGGGAGTTCATGATCGTGAAAAAAGTTGGAGTTCAGTTGGAGGCTTCGAGGCACTGGCGCAGGGCGGCACGGGCGCGTTCGAGTCGTTTGCGGAAGGTCGCGGCAGGGATATCAAGCGAAGCGGCGGCCCCTTCGCCGTCGCGGTCCTCGTCGTAATAGGCATGCACCGCCAGTGAGAGGGAGTCGGGTAGCTTCGAGCGGCAGTTCGCCAGGCGATCCAACAGACCGGCCTCGCCATCGCTCGCACTCCAGGCCCGAACCGCATCCTCCAAGCCCGCCAGTTCGGCATCGTTCAATGGCACCTCGCGGCGATGTTTGCGACAGTCCTCCCGCCACTTGTTGCGGACGATGCCACGCAGCCAGGAGCCGAAATCACGGGTGACATCGAATTTTCCAATCGTCTGCCAGGCGGCGACGAAGGCGTCCTGGACCAGCTCGCGAGCCCGTTCCGGATGACCGGCCAGCACCCGCGCATAAGCAAGCAACGGCTGATGATGATCGCGGATCAGTTCGGAGAATCGGGAGCGGTCCATGTCTTGTGGTGGAGGAGAGAGGGCGAGTGCGTTCATGGCCTTTTCACCCTCTATTGATCCGAGGATGCCCGGATGTGACATCGGGATGAAACTTTTTTCGAAACCCGCCGGGATGGCGGGACAGGAGTTTCAGACCACCACGGCCCAACTCTTCACACTCCGTCGAGGCTGAGAGGAAGATCGATAGGCGAGTCTCAAGTCGTCCCCGCTTGTTCACCTCTCGCCGCAGTCGAGGTCTGCGACGTCACTCCGCGAGCCCAGCTCAATTCATGGGACGTTCCTGCTAATGATCCGCATCTGAAAGCCGGTGAACTCGTAGCGCTCCAGAAGCTCTTCGCGCGACAACCTTTCCTGGCCCCGCAGTGGATCGCCAACCCTGTACCGGTTACCCTCCAGACCGTTGATTGGAATGAAATGCCCGATGCTTCCGAGCCGAACCCCGACCACCGCCGGAAGGCCATTCTCAGTGGGAAATCCTGGAGTGAACTTGAAGTCCACATCGAACCCTCGCGAGCGTGCGGCCCTCGCAAGATACCACGCCTCGGTGCCTCCCCCATACGAATGGGCTTCGGCAGCCAGTTCCGCCTCGGTCACCTCAACACCGAAGTGCTTCAGGATTGTCGCTGTCGAGGCCGCCCCACAAGTGGAAGAGGTGCTTTGAAGGCAAACCTCGCCATCCCACTTGTTTTGAAATGCCTCCTCCGGGATCGGAAGAACGAATGGCTTGAGAATCGACGCCGCAGAGATCGCAAATACTCCGAGAAGCGGAAGAACCAGAAGCATCCGTGGCAGCAGCGTGGCCACCAGCCCGCCGGCAACACCGACCCATACGATCAACAGCTCGGTCCCTGCGATGCTGCGGAACT
>JAIYDT010000345.1 GCA_027487355.1 Verrucomicrobiaceae bacterium | reverse complement strand
GAGATCGAGTTGACGATGCCCTTGCCTTGCAGGCCCTTGAGTCCCTGCTCGAGGATTTCCCACTTCGAGGAATCCACCATGATCGGCACCTTCGCGATGTCGGGCTCGGCGGCGACGAGGTTGAGGAAACGCTCCATCATCGCCTTGCCGTCGATCAGTCCGTCGTCGAAGCAGATGTCGATGATGTTGGCACCATTCTCGACCTGCTGGCGTGCGACCGCCACTGCCTCCTCCAGATTTCCCTCGCGCACGAGCTTCGCGAACTTCGGCGAGCCCGCGACGTTGGTGCGCTCGCCGATCATCAGGAAGCCGGTGCTTTCATCCGCCGTGAAGGGCTGCGAGCCGGAAAGCCGCAGCGCGCTTTTCAAATCCGGGATCACCCGTGGCGCATGACGCTCGACCGCCTTCGCGATCGCGGCGACGTGTTCCGGCGTGTTGCCGCAGCAGCCACCGGCCATGTTGAGCAGACCGGCCTCCGCGAACTCGGAAAGCCAGCGGCCCATGTCGCCGGGTTCGAGGTCGAAGCCGGTGGGCGACAGCGGGTTCGGCAGGCCGGCATTCGGATAGCAGGAAATGTGCGAGTTCGATTTCGCCGAAAGCTCTTCGAGAAACGGTCGCATCAGGTCCGGTCCGAGCGAGCAATTCAGACCGATCGCCAGCGGCTTCACGTTCGCGATCGCATTCCAAAGCGCCTCGCCGGTCTGACCGGAAATCATTGTCTCGCCCCCGCGGCCGACCGCTGCCGAAACGATCAGCGGCAGATGCAGCTTGTCCTGCTCGAAGACCTCCTGCGCCGCCACGAGCGCGGCCTTGGCATTGAGCGAGTCGAAGATCGTCTCGACCATCAGGATGTCCACGCCACCCGCGATCAAGGCGCGGATCTGATGGGCATACGCGGCCTTCACCTGATCGAAGGTCACCACGCGGAAACCCGCATCCTCGGCATCCGGGGAAATGTTCAGGGAAACTGTTAGAGGACCGATGGCACCTGCGACGTAGCGCCGGCGACCGGTGTCCGAACCGATCGCGTCCGCCCATTTCCGGCTGAGTTTCACCGACTCGAAGTTCATTTCCCACGCGAGATCGTTGAGGAAGGGGTCCTCGATGATCTTCTGGAAAAACTCCGGATCCTTGCGACCGCCGTGTTCGCGCGGGTCCTCGACGAAGAACTCACTCTGCGCGATGCTGGTCGCCGAAAAGGTGTTCGTTTCGCAGATGTCGGAGCCCGCCTCGTAGAAGCGCTTGTGGATGTCGGCGATGATGTCCGGATTCGTCAGGGACAGGATCTCGCCGTTGTTGAGGATGTCCTTTTCGTTCTTCGCGAACCGCGTGCCGCGCGCCTGGGCCTCGCTCAGGCCGTAGCCACGGATCGTCGTTCCCATGGCTCCATCGAGCACGAGAATGCGGTCCTGCATGGCGCGGCGGAGATCAGAGGTCGGATCGGGAATGGACATCGCCGGAAATGTAGTGGGGTGAATCGCAGCCGCAAGAGTCAAATCGTCGCATCTTGATTCGTTGATGCGTTTTTGAATTAGACGGGGTGTTGAAAGTATGGCGTTGTTCCGATGTGAGGGCGAAAATCTTCTTATTCCTGGCGGTCGTTGTCGTGGTGGCGATCACAGTCGGCTTGGTGGCCTTCCCCGATCCTCCAGTTCAGGATCTCAACAGGAATTGGAAGGGCAAATCGTTGCTGGAACTTACTCGTGAGTTTCCGGGAGGAGCCATTTACGACCAAGTCTACCCGGCGACAAACATTGCTGGAGAATTGCGAGTGCCGATTTCGAAAACGTATCCAATCGACGACCCGAAGAGCGCTGGGGTCCTCATCCATGAGCTTTGGTGGCGGCGTGGTGATCTGAACTACACCTTTTTCCTTCATCAGGTCGATGGTCAATGGGTGGTTCTGGATGCCGTCAAATGGCGCAAGGATGTCGTATTTTAATCGCCGCTGCCTCAAGGTTGTAAGTCGATCGAAAATGGGGTCTGTTGGCCGCGATGGCGCGTGAGGAAAACCCGTGGACGCTGGAAGACCTGATCGAATTCGAGCAGGCCCTATCGCTTTCCGCCTTGCCGACGTTGGAGGAAAAGCGGCTCGTTTCAGAGAGCATCGCCGGAAAATCCCCGGAAGCCGCACGCCGGATCGGCTTGAAGGAATGGCTTTCCGGGCATCGCAGCGGGATCGGTCGAAAATTCACCCTCGCCCTCGATGCGGTCTCGCTCGGACTATTCCTGCTCGCACTGTCCGCCGGGATCACCACGGTCCTCGGGCTCTATCGGGGGAATGGCATCAACGTGACGATTTTCGTCGCGGTGGTGCTTGGCTTGCAGGTCGCGATCTTGATCGGCGCGTGGCTGGCCTGGCTGTTTCGCCGGAAGGCGGGCGAAGCCTATTCGGTGGTCCAGTCGCTCATCGGAGTCCTCGCACGACGTCTAACAGGCGATCGCGAATCGGTCTGGTGGCACTCGCTGATCACCCAAGGCGGAGCCGGACGACGCGCTTTGCTCTGGCGTCTGGCCCGCGTGGTGCAAACCGCCGGCATCGCCTTCAATTTCGGAGCGATCGCCGCCCTCGTTGGCCTCGTGCTGTTTCGCAACGTCGGCTTTTTCTGGGAAACCACCACCGAGTCCGCCATGCGCAGCTGGCTGGAGCAGGCGGTGAACGTCATCGCCGCGCCCTGGTCGTGGATCGATCCCGCCTCGGCACCGGATGCGCGGCTCATCGATGCCACTCGCTGGTGGCCGGAAAAATCCGCCTCGCTTTCCTCGGGGCCCGCCGCGTGGTGGAGGTTCCTGCTGTGGTCGCTCGTCGTGTGGGGTCTGCTGCCGCGACTCATCCTCCGCCTGCTCTGTCAGTGGAACGAAGGAGGCTCGCTGGCCTCCCTCGATTTCCAATCCCGCCCGCACCGCACCCTCTGGCGCGAACTCACCGGCGGCGAACTCCGCGAGGAAATCGCCAAGCGCCCGACTGATGGCGCGCTGGTCATCGATGTCGGCGGCGCAGGCTTTTCCCGCGAGGCCCTGCGGCCATTTCTCCTCCAGAAACTTCGCGTCAATCCCACCGCCTGGGAAACCACCGGCGTGCTCGATCCCGAGCGTGAAGCCGCCGCGCGGAGCGCTCTAACAGAGGCACCCGCCGCCATCGTGCTGCTGGTGGAGGGCTGGGCGCTTTCGCCGCGACAGGTCGAATCCCT
>JAIYDT010000357.1 GCA_027487355.1 Verrucomicrobiaceae bacterium | reverse complement strand
GTTTTGTTGTTTGTCTTCAGAGCGGAAGCCCGGGAGTGGATCCATCGCTGCTTTGCGAATGCGACCCAGGTCATCCCGGCTCTTGGCGCCAGGTCCTCAAAAGCCGAAGGGGGCAAGGTTGTCGAAAGCGAAGCCCAGCGGATCATCGACGCTGAGAAGGTCATCCGGGATGCCAATGAGTATCTGGACCTGGTGCTTTCCCAAGCGGACGCCATCCGCGCAGGCATGGGCGATCAGCATCCCAATGTGATCGCCAACCGGAACGCGCTTGAACGTTTCCGGGAAACCCACCCGGACCTATCGAGGACCATTTTGAGAAAACTCGCCGGAGAACGCCTGGCCAAGTTGAAGGAAGAGCGGGCCCGCATTCAGGACGACGGGCTCGGCAACACCCATCCGATGGTTCTTGGCGTGACCGCCAGAATCGAGGCGATGGAAGCGGTGATCGGAGCGGATCAACGGTAAACATCCTTTCGATGCCGGATCCTGACGACTAGGATCACCAGCACCCCGTCTTCGATTTCGTAGATCACGCGATAGTCACCGATCCGGATTCGGTAGGTGTTCTGGGAGCCCACCAGTTTTTTGCAACCTTGTGGCCTTGGTTTGTTCTGGAGACCTTCGATCGATTCTAGAATCTTCGAGAGGTAACGGCGATCAACGCCGCGAAGGTCCTTTTCCGCCGCCCTGGCGAACTCAATGCGGAAGGAGGCCATCTTCGACGAGGCGGGCTTTTACCGAGGCCAGGGAGATACGCTCGTCATCGCGGCGCTCTGCAACACAGGCAAGGTCTTCGACGTCTTCCATCAGCTGGTCGAACTCCGCGATCGGAATGACGACAGCCGTTTTCCGTCCCTGATCGTCGGTGAGGTACTGCACGGTCATGGCAGCAACGTTACTCCTTTCCGGAAATATGTCCATGTTCGTCACGATCACCGCCCTGCGACGAGGTCGTTGCGCGATGATCCTGGATCGTGACTTCGTTTGCGATCTTCTGGAACTCCGATAGAGCCCGCGCTGCGGGGCTTGTCACGTTCGTGTCGGCGTGGCCAGTCTTCGGCCATGAAGGTGCTCATCACCGCTGGCCCGACCCGGGAGCCGCTGGATCCGGTCCGTTTCCTTTCCAATCGCTCGTCGGGGAAAATGGGATATGCGCTGGCGCATGCCTTTGTGGAGGCCGGTCATCAGGTGTTGCTGATCTCAGGCCCCTCGTCCCAGCCGATTCCGGGCGGGGTCGATCTGCTGCCGGTGGAAACGGCGGAGGACATGTATCAGGCGGTGGCCAGTTGGATCGGGCGGATGGACATCGCGGTGTTCGCGGCGGCGGTGGCGGATTTCACGCCGGTGGAGGTGTTTTCCCAGAAGATCAAGAAGAGCTCCGAACGGATGACTCTGGAGCTGGTGCGGACGAAGGACATCCTCGGATCGGCCCGCTCGGTGTTCGACTTTCAGGGCTATCTGGTCGGCTTCGCGGCGGAGACCGAGAATCTTGAGGAAAACGCCCGGGGCAAGCTGCGGAAAAAGGGCTGTGATCTGGTGGTGGCGAATGATGTTTCGAAGGCTGGCCTGGGATTTGATTCGGAGCGCAACGAGGTGCTCTTGGTGTTCCCGGACCGGGTCGAGCCACTGCCGGCGGGGGAAAAGGTGCTGCTGGCGGATAGGATCGCCGAGATCGTTCTGGAGCAGGTCGCGGCACGTTGAAGCGATTGCGGATTGCGAATTTCAAAAGTCAGGGAAAGATCCGGGCGCGCCCCGGACGTCGGGGTGAATCCCACCTGCCGCCAATTTCCGACGATGACTGATCTCGAACTCGCCACCCATGCCGCCCTCGAGGCGGGCAAGCTGCTCCGTCAACATTTCGGCCGGGAGGCGGTGGTGGATGAGGCGACGCATCACGACATCAAGCTGGCGCTGGACAAGCAGTCGCAGGATCTGATCACCGGGCTGCTCCTGAGCGCACGGCCGGATGACGCGCTTTACGGTGAGGAGGGTCTCGCGGGAAACCAGTCGGCTCCCCGGCAGTGGATCGTGGACCCCATCGATGGGACGGTGAACTTTTACTACGGCATCCCGCACTTCTGCGTGTCGATCGCCCTGCGGGTGGATGGCGAAATCACGGTGGGCGTGATCCATGATCCGATGGTGGGCGAGACCTGGACGGTCGAGGCGGGCGGACCGCCGCTGCTCAATGGCGTGCCGATCCTGGCAAGCTCGCGCGAACTTCTGGAGGAGTCGGTTCTATTCGTGGGATGCGGCAAGGATGGCGACGCGTTGAATGTCGGCCTGGAGCGGTTCCGCAAGGCCTCTTTGCGGGCGCGGAAGATGCGGATGATGGGCTCGGCGGCGCTGGGCATGGCCTACATCGCGAGCGGACGGCTGGATGGCTACATCGAGTCGCGCATTTCCCTGTGGGACATCGCGGCCGGAAAGCTGCTCGTCGAGGCGGCCGGGGGAGCGGTGGACCTGCAACCGGTGGCTGGAAAGCCGGATGTCTGGGCGATCGTCGCGACGAATGGCCGCATCCCGATCGCGGAAATCCTCTGAGTTTTCCGAGGAATCGAAGGCCTTCGAAACCATTCACCCCAATCGCAAACCCATGATCGGCATCGGCTACGACGTTCATCGTTTCAAGGAAGGTCGCCCACTGATTCTGGGCGGCGTCGAGATCCCGCACAGCCATGGCTTGGACGGGCACTCGGACGCGGATGTGCTCTGCCATGCCCTGGCGGACGCGGTGCTGGGCGCGCTGGGGCTGCCGGACATCGGCTTTTATTTTCCTCCCGGAGATCCCTCCTGCGCGGGCATCTCATCGCTGAAGATCCTCGAAAAATGCCGACAGCTGGCCGATGAGGAAGGGCGCACCCTCATCAACGTGGACGCGACCCTGGTGGCGGAGGCTCCGAAGGTGCTGCCCCACCGCGAGGCGATGAGGATCAACATCGGCCAGGCCCTGGGCATCCCGCCCCAGCGGGTGGGCATCAAGGCGACGACCAACGAGACCATGGGGTTCGTAGGCAGGCGCGAGGGGATCGCGGCGATGGCGGTGGCGCAGGTGTCTTGACCGGAAGGCATGCCGATTCTAGGTTGACCACGTGTCTGACCCCAAAGCGCAGAAGCCGTATTTCGATGCGTGGCTGAAGCGGACCCGTCGCCAGCTTTCAAGGAGCGGGCGGCTTTCGGAAATCGCCCTGATTCTTTCCATGGAGACCGGAGAGCAGGCGGATGAGTGGAGAAGCCGCCTCAGGGGGCTGTTGGAAGGTGAGGAACTGCCTTCGCTGGACCTGTTGATGAAGATCGACACCCTGCTGGCGGGGCAAAAATCGCCCAGTGATGGCGAGCAGCCGGTCCAGGCGGACCTGTTCTAGCCATTTTCAGGATTGCGCAGAAGGATTCGCTGGTGCGAGAACCCGGTGGTCCCATCAAGGCTCATCCGAAATTATTCGGACCTGATGATGACATGGGTTGACTCGATTATTAAATAATGGAAAGCGGTTTCACGCAAATTGCACGCACTGCACCTCTCATGCATCGATTGCCTTCCAGAACCACTGTCCTCAGGTTCCGCATTTCGGCCATTTTTCTCTGGCTGGCGGTCCTGGCGTTTCCCGGGGGCCTTGCATTGCTCGCGCTTGGGATGATCTATGCGGTGAAAGCGGATGTGGTTGCCGGCGCGTTGGTCGTCGCAGCCGGTGTGTTGCTTTACATCGTGGTGTGGATCGTGAGCGCGAGGGCGAGATGCCCCTTGTGCATGACGCCGCCCCTTCACCCGAAAAGATGCCAGAAGAACCAACGCGCGGGGCGGCTATTCGGGAGCTACCGGCTGAAGGTCGCCACCAGCGTGATTTTTTTGAACCATTTCCAATGCCCCTACTGTGGCGAGGAGTCGAAGGTTACAGCCCGCAGCCGCCCCACGTTCCCTGAGGGTTGACAGTGCGTTTTTCAAATCGGAAGGTCTGGCCCACGTTGACCATGAAACTCCCACAGTCCCTCCGTCTGAGCGCCATCGCTCTCGTGCTCGCCGCAGCTCCTGTGGCCCATTCCGAACCTGTCATGCCTGAAACACCAGCAGATGTCCAAGCGGCCCCGGCCGATGCCGTCAAGACCGACTCGGGTCTTGCTTCCAAGATCCTCACCAAAGGCACTGGTACCGTCCATCCCACTGCGACCGACAAGGTGACGGTCCATTACTCCGGCTGGACCCCCGACGGAAAGCTCTTCGACAGCTCGGTGAAGCGCGGCGAGCCGACCACCTTCGGCCTCAACCAGGTGATCAAGGGCTGGACCGAGGGCGTGCAGCTCATGGTCGAGGGCGAAAAGCGCCGCTTCTGGATCCCGGCTGACCTTGCTTACGGGGAAAATCCTGGTGGTGGCCGTCCGGGAGGCTTGCTTGTGTTCGACATCGAGCTGATCTCGATCAAGCAGGCCCCCAAGCTGGAAATTCCTGCGGACGCCGTAAAATCCGAATCCGGTCTCACCTCCAAGGTTCTCACCAAGGGCACTGGCACCACTCATCCAGGGGCTGAAGACACCGCCAAGCTCAACATTACAATTTGGGTTGATGGCGAGAAGGTCCAGAGCACGGCGGATCAGGGCGGTCCAGTGGATGTGCCGCTCGACAAGCTTTCCCTTGGTGGTCTCTCCGAAGGTGTTCAGCTGATGGTGGCGGGTGAGAAGCGCAAGTTCTGGATCCCTGCCAAGCTGGCTTTTGGCGCCAATCCTCCTCCGGGCGCTCCAGCGAACGGACTTGAGGTCGAAGCCGAGCTGGTTTCCTTCAAGGCCGGCAATCCTCCTCCTCCGACCCCTCCCGATGTGGCTGCAGCCCCTGCTGATGCGGAAAAGACCGCTTCTGGCCTTGCTTCAAAAGTGATCGCCAAGGGCACAGGCGACAAGCACCCCGCCGCCAGCGACACCGTCACGGTCCACTACTCGGGCTGGACGACCGACGGCAAACTCTTCGACAGCTCGGTCAAGCGCGGCGAGCCCACCAGCTTCCCACTTACCGGCGTGATCAAGGGCTGGACCGAAGGCGTGCAGCTCATGGTCGTCGGCGAAAAGCGCCGCTTCTGGATCCCTGCCGATCTGGCCTACGGGGAAAATCCCGGCGGCGGTCGTCCCGGCGGTCTGCTCGTGTTCGACATCGAGCTCATCAAGATCGGCGAGTAATTCCATCATGCATCCCAGGCCGATTCCAATGCTGACCGCGATCGCGGTGGTGTTGGTGTCGGCTTGCGCGAAGCCACCTCCCACGATCCCGGCGGTCCAGTCGAAGCCGGTGACCAGGCCAAGCCCTCCGAAAAAGGGAGTGGTTTCAGCCATCAGTTTGACCACCCTGTTCGAGCTCCACCAAGCCGGGAGGGTGCTGGCGGTCGATGCCCGTCCCGGGTTCGTCTATGCCTTCGGCCACCTTCCGGGCGCGGTGAACTGGCCGCGTGCTTCGGTTGATTCCGCGCTCTCCCTGCATGAAGCGGAACTCAAGCGGGCGGTCGCCGCAGATCGCGTGATCGTCGTCTATTGCACCGACGCCGCCTGCCCGGATGCAGCGTCCGTGGCGCAGCGCATTTCCACCCTCGGGTATCCGGTTTCCATCCTTGAAGGTGGCTTCGCCGCCTGGAAAGAAGCCGACCTGCCCACCGAATAAGTTTTTCAACCCCATGAGCACTCCCTCGTTCTCCAACATCACCGTCGATGCCAAGGCCAACGTCTATTTCGACGGTCGCGTCGTTTCCCACACTATCCGCTTTGAAGATGGCTCCAAGAAGACCGTCGGCCTGATCTATCCGGGCGAGTATCACTTCGGCACCGCCGCTCCCGAGCGCATGGAAATCATCGCCGGCTCCTGTTCGGTGGTGCTCGATGGCAGCAGCGAGGTGCTCACGATCGAGGCCGGCTCGCACTTCGATGTGGCCGGGAACAGCGGCTTCACGATCACCGTCACCGGCGAGATCTGCGAATACGTGTGCTCGTTCCTCGACGCGTGACGAAATTGCCGCTTCCACAGGGAGGGGTTTTCGCTCGCAAGGATTTCCGAAATCCGAATGATCCGGCGCATCCGATGACCTTTCGTTTGCCCGCACTGATGGCGGCCATCTCCCTGGGAATGGCTGCGGCGCTGAGCAGTTGCTCGATCCGGGTTCCGGTTCAGCCGGAGATCCAACGGGTCACGGTGGCCACGGATCAGGCTCAGTCCCTGAAGCCCCAACCGGTGGCGAAAAGGGATCCGGATGTCCTGGTCTGGTTGCTGGCCGATGAGCTGCACACCGGCATGGTGTTTCCCTACGACTGGCTGGTGGAAAGCGGTTTCCGTCCGCCAAAGGGCTTTCCCAAGGCGAAGTATGTCACTTTGAGCTGGGGAAATCGCGAGGCCTATGTGCAGGAGGCCTGGCTCACCCCCTGGCAGGCGATCCGCGCACTTTGCTGGCCCTCGCCTTCGGTCATGGAGCTGATTCCCTTCGACTACGACGTCGTCGAGATCTGCCCGAATCAGCGGGTCTTGCGAAAACTCGTGCCACGTGATCGCGGGCCTGCGGTGGCCGCTTTCCTCAATGGCTGCTCGAGGCAGGGACCGGATGGCCGGCCGTGGTCGATCGGCAAGTCAAGCTGGGGCAGGGGAGCGCTGCTGGATTCCCCGCATTCCTACTTTTTGCCTCGTATCTGCAACATCTGGACGCTACAGGCCATGGAAGCCTGTGGATGTCGGATCCATCCATGGGGCGGACTGACGGCCAACGGGGTGAT
>JAIYDT010000504.1 GCA_027487355.1 Verrucomicrobiaceae bacterium | reverse complement strand
TCGACGCCGTGGAGGGCCACCACATCGACCTCCCCGGTTTGATAAACCTTCCGCACCTTGCGGGCTTCGAAGACGACGCCGGTGGAGATCGGCGGCGGTGGAGTGGCGGCATTCATCAGACGGCGGGACGATACACCGCAGCACCCGCCACGCCAGCGGAGATCAGGATTTCTCGGATGCAGGTGTTTGAAACGCGACTACTTCAGCCAGCCCGCCGCTTGTTTCGCGAAGTAGGTCAGGATGATGTCGGCCCCGGCGCGTTTGATGCCGAGCAGGGACTCAAGCACGATCGCCTTTTCATCCAGCCAGCCTGCCGCCGAAGCGCTCTTCAGCATGAGATACTCGCCGCTGACCTGATAGGCCGCGACGGGAAGGGTGGTGGACTCGCGGATGCGGGTGATGATGTCGAGGTAAGGACCGGCCGGCTTCACCATCACCATGTCCGCGCCTTCGGCCTCGTCGTGCTGGAGCTCGCGGATCGCCTCGCGGGCGTTGCCGGGGTCCATCTGATAGGTCTTCTTGTCGCCATCCTTCGGGGCCGAATCGAGGGCTCCACGGAACGGCCCGTAAAACGCCGAGGCATACTTCGCGGTGTAGCTGAGGATGGAAACGTCCTCGTAGCCCTCGTCATCGAGCGCCTGACGAATGGCCGCCACGCGACCGTCCATCATGTCGGACGGGGAAACGATGTCCGCTCCAGCACGGGCGTGGCAGAGCGCCTGCTCGATCAACACGCGCACGGTTTCGTCGTTGAGAATCTCGACCTCGCCCCGCTCATCGCGGATCACCACGCCGTCGTGGCCGTCGGAGTTGTAGGGATCGAGCGCCACGTCGGTGATCACACAAAGCGTCGGGTGCGCGGCCTTGATCGCTCGGATGGCGCGCGGGACCAGCCCCTCATCATTGGCGCACTCTTCGGCGAGCGGCGTCTTCAGCGACTCATCGATCTTCGGAAACAACACGATCGCCGGAATTCCCAGCGCATGGGCCTCACCGGCCTCCTTCACGAGGCTTTCCACCGACCAGCGCGTCACGCCAGGCATCGAGGCGATCGGGGTGTCCTCCGCATCCTCATGGAAGAACACCGGCAGGATGAAATCCGCAGGCGAAAGCGAGGTCTCGCGGACCAGCGAACGGATCGCAGGCGTCCGGCGGTTGCGGCGTGGGCGGTGGGGCAAGTTCATGGGGAAGAAATGACTAATGACTAAATCCTAATGACTAAAGGAAGAGGTGAACGCGGCTAGCGGGACTGAATACACTTGGTCAGGGCGGAAGCAATGTTCTGGTGGTCCTGTTCGGTGAGTCTTTCTGGATTGCGGTTTTGTTTCAAACCTGTCGCGACCTTGTAGCCAGGAGCATTTTCGGCCCAGTCCCATTTGCCGTCGAAATCATCGTCAAAGTATTCGAGGGCATAGCCACTGCCCCAGTAATGACGAAGTCGGTCAATTTTGCCGTCACGGTTTCGATCCCAAAATGTGTAGCTGCCGTTCCATTGCACCCGACCTCCTCTCGGAAGTGTCACTGGCGGTGCTGGCGGCGATGGGGCACAGCAAGCAACCGGCAAAGCCAGTAGACCCGAGAAAATCCACTTCATCGTGACTGGAAATGCTCCCCAATTAGTCATTAGGATTTAGTCATTAGTCATTTCTTGGCATCAGCTCGTATCCATCCCTCCCGTCCTTCACGACCCAGCCGTCTTCGAGGAGCTGGTCGCGGAGGAGGTCGGACTTGGACCAGTTGCGGTCGAGGCGTGCCTGCCAGCGTTCTTCGGCGACGGCGAGGATGTGGCCGGGGGCTTCGATGGCTTCCTGTTCTTCAGGAAGTATGAGGCCGAGGGCGCGGAGGACTCGGTTGAAGGCGGCGAGGGCTTTGGCGGCATCATCGCCTGTTAGAGAAGCGGATTCCTTGAGACCGGTGAAGAGTCCGCCGAGCGCGCCGGGGGTGTTGAGGTCGTCGTTGAGCGTATCCCAGGCGGCCTGGAACGGGCCGAAATCGACGCTGTCGAAACGGGCCTCGGTTGGCGCGCGCTTGGCGAGCGAGCGGGCTCCCTTCGCAAGTTTCGCGAGGGCCTCTCGTGCGGCGCTCAGCGAATCGAGCGTGAAGTTGAGCGGCTTGCGGTAATGCGCGCCGATGAGGACGTAACGCACTTCCATGGCGGTGAAGCCCTTGGCGGCGAGGTCCTCGAGGGTGTAGAGATTGCCGAGCGACTTCGACATTTTCCCGCCATCGACGAGGAGGTGGGTGATGTGGAACCAGTGCGCGGCGAAGTGGCCGCCGCAGGCGCAGGTGCTCTGGGCGATCTCGTTCTCGTGGTGCGGGAAAACGAGGTCCACGCCGCCGGAGTGGAGGTCGAAGGTATCGCCGAGATACTCCTTGATCATGGCCGAGCACTCGAGGTGCCAGCCGGGGCGACCCTGTCCCCAGGGCGATTCCCAGAAGTTCTCGCCGTCCTCTGGGCGACGCGATTTCCAGAGCACGAAGTCCGAAATACTATCCTTCTCGTACTCGTCCGAGTTGGCGCGGGCGTTCTGGGTCTTGCCGAGTTCGAGTTCCCGTTCGTCGAGCCGTGAGAGCTTTCCGTAGCCGGGGAAGGAGGCGATCTTGAAATAGACCGAGCCATCGTCGGAGGCGTAGGCGTGTCCCTTTTCCACCAGCTCGGTGATCATCGCGATCTGCTGCGGGATGTGTTCGATGGCACCGGGCTCGACGTGCGGCGGCTGGCAGCCAAGTGCCTCGCAGTCGGCATGGAATTTCTCCGTCCAGCCACGGGTGAAGTCGGCCAGGGACTGCCCGGCCTTCTGCGAATCGCGGATCGTCTTGTCATCGACATCGGTGATGTTCCGGACGTGGAAGGTGCGGGTGCCGCCGGTTTCGAGGGTGCGCCGGAAGACGTCCTGGAGCACGAAGGTCCGGAAATTGCCGATGTGCGCGGGGCCGTAGACGGTGGGGCCGCAGCAGTAGAATCGGAAGGTGGAGCCGTCGATCGGGGCGAGGGTGCGTTCGCTCCGGGTCAGCGTGTCGTATAGCCGCATGCGTGGGGTTTACGGGCTGAAGACGAAGGGGGCAAGCCTTGGACGAGGCAGTTCGGCCGACGCCATCGAAGCAGAAGCCTGGAGCTGGCGGTCAGAAGCGGCAGGCTGGAGGGCTCGGGCACGGGGGCTAGCGAGGGCCATCAAATGGCGTTCAAGAAATTCGATCCGGCTTTGCTGATTTCGGGGCTTGGGTGGCTGGGTTTCCCGTGTAGTTTGGTTTTGTGACGAATTGGTTCAGGGACGAGCGGGTCAGGCAGGTGATCGTGGGAGGGGCGATCCTTTTTGGGGTATTGCTGGTGACGATCGCGATTCGTCTGGCGGGTGCGGCTCCCGGGGTCTTGGGCGAGTGGTTTGGCATGATCGCGGGTCTGCTCTCGACTCCGGTGTTTCTGGAGGTCTCGTTTTTCGCGATCGGCCTGATGATCGTCGTGGGGGTGAACCATTGGCGGATGAAGCGGGAGGGAGATGAGTTTGTGACGCTGGACGAGGTGGGTTCGTCTTCGGTTCGCGCGACGGATGGGAATTCGGTCCGTGATTCCGCGACAGAGGAAGGGAAGTTCTTGTCCGAGGGGTCGGAGTCGAAGGGTTGAGCGGGGTTGCGTCAGGCGTGGAATCTGCGAAGGAAGGGGTGAGCCGATGATTTCTGTCTTCTTCAGTTGTGAGCATGCCACCTGTGCGGTGCCTGAGCCTTGGCGTGACTTGTTTCGCGGCCACGAGGAGGCGGTGGCCTCGGAAGAGGGCTGGGAGCCAGGGGCGCTCAATCTTGCTCAGGGCTTTGCCATCAGGTTCCGGACACCGCTTTCCCATGGCGATGTCACCCGGCTGCTGATCGATCTGGAAGCCGAGGGCGATGCACAGTGGAGTCGCATTTCCTCAAGCCTGACGGATGTGCAGAAAGGGAAGCTGCGTGATCGGCATCAGCGGCCCTTCAAGGATGCCGCGCATCATAAGATCGGTGAGGCGCTGAGGCGTGAACCCAGGGTGGTTCAGGTGATCGTTCGGGTCGAGGCCCTGGACGAGGGCGTCGTGAGGGTGGAAGCCCTGATCGGGGACGATGAAGCGAGAAGGGTGGCCAATCGCTGGGCTGAAAGGCTGCGGAGCGGGACGGATGCCATCAGCGCGGAGGCTTTGAGTGTGCCCGCGATTTCATCGATCGGGCGGTCGCTGAGGGAGACCTTCGGTGCGGACCGGGTGCTGGTGATGACCCTGCGGGTTTCGCGATCGTATTTCCTCGAGGGAAAGCCCATGCGCTGGGAGAAGGCGAAAAAGCACCTGATCGAAAGCCTTCATGAGACTCTGACGGCCCTCACTCCCGTCCCAGAATGCTCCTCGTCTGACGCATGTCCAGATTCCGCTGGGATTCCCAGTCAACCACCGGGGGAGGTGTGAAAACGCGTCGCCTGATGTCGGTCTCGGCATCGGAAGGATGATCGAGGCGTTTTTTTCCGGTCTCGTTGGCCTTGCCGGTCGCGTAGGCATCGGTCTGGTAGGTGCCGCCTTCTCGCGCGACCTTGCCGCCGTCCCTTGACTGGCTGCCATCGAAACGGGAGGTCTTGGCGAAGCGGCTGCCGTCGGTGTCGCCCTGATAGGCCTTGCTTTCGTAAGACTTGGTGCCCCACCAGGATTTTTTGGCGTACTCGCCGGCCTTGTATTCCTTCTTGGCGTATTCGCCTTTGAAGTAGGGGGATTCCCCCTTCGATTCGAACGAGCTGCGACGGTCAACCCTGGGCTTCCAGTTTCCCTCGTCGTCCTGCACGAAGCCGGTCTTCTCGTTGATTCGTTCCGAAAGCCGTTTCGGGGCTCCGGACGCCGCCGTTGACTCCACAGGCTGCGAGCAGGAGGCCAGCACGGCCACGCACATCACAAGAGGGAGTTGGAAACGACGATCCATGGGGTCTTGATGCTGTAGCATTCGAGGATCCGGCGCAATCCGAAAAGCTGCGATGTTAGAGCGTCACTTGCGCCCCGAGCTCAACCACACGGTTGGGAGGAAGCTTGAAGTAGGCCGAGGCGGGCGTCGCGTTTCGCAGCATCGAGGCGAAGATGGCCAGGCGGAATTTCTGCCATCCGGTGCTGACCCGACCGGTGATGATCGTTTCGCGACCCAGGAAAAAGCTGGTGCGACCGGGGTGGTAGCCGATCTCCGGCGGCATGCCTTCTTTCAAGGCGCGAGGCACATCCGGTTCCTCCGAGAATCCGAAGCGCAGCACGACGGAAAAGAACCCTTGGCCGAGATTCTTGAACTCAAAGCGTTCGGCAGGGTTCGAAGTCGCGACGTCGAGGGTGACGACATGAAGCAGGATGAGGCTCTCATGGATGACGCCGTTGTGCTTCAGATTGTGAAGGAGAGGGACGGGCACGGAGTCGATTTGGCCGGTCATGAAGATCGCGGTACCCCTGACGCGGGGAATGGTGCCACGAGATACCTGGCTGAGCAGATCCTCAAGCGGGATCCGTTGCTTCTGGAGTTGGCGGCCGCTGCGGTTGCGTCCCCAGGTCCAGGTGGTCATGAAGAACATCACCACGGCCGCGACGCCAAGCGGCAGGCCTCCACCGTGGATGATCTTCAGCCCGTTGGCGGCCAGGAAGGCGAGATCCACGGCCAGGAACACGCCGGCCATCAGCGCGGCCTTGGGCGTGGACCATTTCCAGATCTTGAGCGCAGCGACCCAGAACAGGATCGAGGTGGAGGTCATGGTCAGGGCAATCGCGATCCCGTAGGCGGCTGCCAGATTGGTGGATGACTTGAAAATTCCGACCAGCAGAAGGCAGGCGATCGCGAGCAGCCAGTTGACCATTGGCAGGTAGATCTGCCCTTTTTCCGTCAGCGAGGTGTGGAAGACGCGGAGGCGCGGCAGGCAGTTCAGCTGAATGGCCTGGGCGGTCAGCGAGAAGGCCCCCGAAATCAGGGCCTGGCTGGCAATGATGGCGGCGAGGGTGGCGAGGATCGTCAAGGGCAGCGCGAAGGCCTGCGGCACCAGACGAAAAAAGGGACTTTCAATGGCCTCCGGGGTCCGTTCGAGGAGAGCAGCCTGACCGAGATAGTTCAGGATCAGCGCCGGGCAGACCACCACCCACCAGGCGAGGCGGATCGGGCGTCTGCCGAAATGCCCGAGGTCGGCGTAGAGGGCCTCGCCACCGGTCACCGCCAGGAAAACGGCCGCGAGCAGAGGCAATGCGTGATGCCACTCATGGATCAGGAAACTGAAGGCCGAAGTCGGGGTGAGGGCCATCAGCACCATCGGAGTTTTCAAGAGCGATGCGATGCCGGTCCCCGCGAGCACACCGAACCACAGCAGCACGATCGGGCCGAACAACTTGCCCACCTTTCCCGTCCCAAACCGCTGGATGGCGAAGAGTCCCACCAGAACGGCCATCGAAATCAGGGGAATGGCCTCCTTGCTGAGATTGAGTTCCGTGTCCTTCAGACCCTCCACGGCGCTGAGCACGGAAATGGCCGGGGTCAGCATGCCGTCCGCATAAATCAGCGCCGCGCCGAACAGCCCCAGCATGAAAAACCATCTCTGGCCCTTTTCCCCCGGCACCACCGAGCGGATCAAGGCCGCCAGCGCCAGCACGCCACCCTCGCCGCGGTTGTCGAGGCGGAGGATGATGACGAGATACTTGAAGCCCACGATGAACAGCAGCGACCAGACGATCAGCGATGCGGCTCCCACCAGGTTCGAGGCATTGATCGGTGCCCCGTGGCCCTCGGCAAAACACTCACGGAAGGCATACAAGGGACTGGTCCCGATGTCTCCGAAAACAATCCCCAGCGCACTCAAGGTGGCGGCCCATGGCAGCCCATTGCGCGCCGCACTTCCAGATTCAACCTGACTCATTCGGCGATTCGGTTTGTGATGCGGACCCCCTCGGAGCGGCGCGCGGGGAGATCAGCGGTCACCCGGACCGGAAAATCAAGCCATTTTCCCGGGTCCGCCGGGCTCGACAGATGCCGCATCCCGTGCATACTGACCGAGGTTACATGAGCCGCTTCCTCGCCATTCTCCTTGCCCTTGCCCCATTTGGAGCGATGGCGTCGCCGTTGAAGGTCCCGCCTGCCTCTCCCTCCAAGCCCTGATCCGATGGAAACCCTTCAGTCTCTCCTCCAGCAACCCTTTGTCTGGGGGCTGCTCCTCGGCCTGCTCGT
>JAIYDT010000603.1 GCA_027487355.1 Verrucomicrobiaceae bacterium | reverse complement strand
GAATCAAAGGATTCCCATCGTCTTCAGGACGGTGAAGACCGCCCAGCAGAAGGTGCCGCTCAGGGCAATGATGAAGGCAATTGCACAGCGTTCGATGGAGGTGCGTGTCATGGCGGCGGTTTTGTAAGCCCGCAATCGCCGCCCGCCAAGGGGAAATCGAGGAGCTTTCCGCAGAAATCAGCGGGAAATGGCCTCCAGCGGCGCGAGGACTTCGAGGAGTTCTCCTTTTATCTGCTGGATGACCTCCCACTCGTAGCGGGTTCTCGCCGGATGCTCGGGGTCCGCCCGCAGTACGGTGTCCCGTTTCACCCAGAATCGCTCCTCCGCCATGTGGAGCGGAATGGTGCCGCAAACGATCGCAAAGGCGCAGATCATCGTGCGGACCATCAGCCGCGAGAGGATGTGGCGGCGCAGGGCCGGCTCAGGGCGGCCGAACAAGAAGCGGAATGACAAGGCGACCAGCCAGATCAGCAGGGCTCCCATCACCAGCAGGACCGGGTAGATCATCGCCATGTTGAGGCGGACATACCGGTCATCGACAACCCGAAAGCAGCTTCCGAGCAATGGTAGGGAACCAAATCCCGCAATCGTCAGAATCACTCCAATCGTCCCTTTCCGGTCGGGTGATTCGAGGTAACTCATCCTCGCCTTCACTCTCCTCCGCAGGACCAGCAGGGAGCAACAAACTATCAGAAGAAAGAGCAGCAAGAACCTCACACTTTCGAGATGTTGCCCATCTGAACCGGCATACCAGTCCAAGCCACCAAAGGGCGTGAAATACCGGATGACGGCGAAGTAAAGAATCGGCAACAGGACCCCGAAGCCCACACAGTGGAACCAGTCCCGACGGTCGAAGAGGTCAGCCATCCTCCCGGAGATCTCCCGGCAGAGCCTGCCATTTCGGAAGCGGAACAGGAAAAGAACAGTCGAGGCCACCAGGAGCAACATCCCGAGTGGCAGGATCAGGAGTTGAGCAATGTAGGCATGCTCGGATCGTCGGTTCGGTTTCAGCCTTTCGACCGTCATCGGTGGATATCGCCCTTGAAAATAGTCGCCTACCATTCCGCAATCGCCTCCCGGTGTGCTCGCCAAGGATGTCAGAATGCTTCCGTGGAACCGGAACGCTTGTTGATGGGCCTTGCTGGTTTGATATGGACGGCTTAGCCGATCCAGAATCACTTTCGATTCTCGGAGTGCGCGCGTTTCCTCATGAAGCCCCAAGTCTTCCGAGGCCTTCAGAAACGAGGGCAGAGTTCCCTGAAGTGTATAAATCCTCAGATAAAGCTCCCCCGGCTGGTCGAAATCCAGTATCCTGTTCCGGCTTACCGTGATCCAGTCGTTGAGAAGCGTCCTGAAGCCTGGGATGTCGTTGCGCTCTGCAAGCTTGCTGGCTTGAACTGCAAGTATTCCATTCAGGTAGGATGGAGCTTCGCTCTGATCGCTTAAGAAAAGGGTGTGTAACAACCTCGAAGAGCTATCCTCTACGGATTTGATTGGAGGCATCAGGGCGATCTTCCTGGAATTGATCTCCGTTTGATAAGACTCGAATCTTCGGGACCCAGCTGCCTGATGATAGCTCTGAAGGATCTGATCGATCCTTTCCTGGGCCTCAGGCTCCCAGCCCAGAAATGCACCACTACTCGGGTCAAGCACCCTAGTGTAGTCCGTCAAGCAGATTGGGTCTTATTCAGTTTGGCACGCCCTCGCCTGACTCTTTCGAGAATATCACAGGCCGAGGCGGTCCAGACGAATGGTTTGGGGTTTGCATTGTGGGCGGTCAGGTAGTTCTGAATTGCCTCAATGAGTTCCGGCACATCCCGAAACACGCCCCGCCGCAATCCTTGAACGGTTAGATCCCTGAAAAATCGCTCGACCATGTTAAGCCAGGACGCGCTTGTCGGCGTGAAGTGAACATGGAAGCGCTTGTGACGCTTCAACCACGAAACGACTTTCGCGTGTTTGTGGGTCGCATAGTTGTCACAGATGATGTGGATCTCTTTATCGCTTGGAGTCGTCCTGTCAATCAGCTCGAGGAACTTGATCCACTCCTGGTGCCGGTGCTTCTTCATGCACGTGCCGATGACTTCCCCGTTGGCGATATTGAGAGCCGCGAACAACGAGGTCGTGCCGTTGCGCTTGTAGTCATGAGTCATTGTTTCGCACCGCCCCTTCTTGATCGGAAGCCCAGGTTGTGTGCGGTCCAACGCCTGGATTTGGCTCTTCTCATCGCAGGATAGAACGATGGCGTGCTCCGGCGGGCTCAAATACAACCCGATGATATCTTCAAGTTTTTCCTCGAAATGCTTATCGTTGGAAAGCTTGAATGACTTGATCCGGTGAGGTTTGAGACCGGCTGATGACCAAACCCGTCCGACAGTGGATGGACTCACCCCGACTTGTCGGGCCATCGTCGTGCGACTCCAGTGGGTATGGCCATCAGGCTTTTTGTTCGTGGTCAGTTTGATAATCTTGGAGCGGATGGCGGCCGAGATGGGAGGGATCCGCCCCGGTCTGCTCTTGTCTTTGATAATGGCTTCGATCCCGCCCTGGGCGAAACGGGTACGCCAGCGCCCTACCTTCTTCCTGTCCTGTCCAAGGCGCTGCGCGATTTCGTCGTTCTGCAATCCCACAGCGGCAAGCAGAATGATCGCCGCCCGCTCCCGGCAACGAATCGAACTTGATCGTGCTTTGCTCATGCGCAGAAGCTTGGCGCGCTCACTCTCAGATAGTTTCACCTCCGGCGCGACTCTCATACCAGAAACATAGCAAATT
>JAIYDT010000550.1 GCA_027487355.1 Verrucomicrobiaceae bacterium | reverse complement strand
CATCAAGGAGCCTCAGGGAGAGGCGAAACGCGGAGCCTGACGAAGCGTTTGCCGGAGGAACCTTTGGGGATTGTGACGTGGACGGTTTGCAGTGGACCTGCAGGATTCTCGATCTGCTCAGGAGACACTCCGTCAGTGGACCACGGACCATCCGAGATCGAGTCAGTCCACTCCACCGTAAAGAGAACTTCCGTGAGGGCCGCCGCGCTGCGGGTATAGGTGTAAACCATTTGTTCTCCCAACTCGACGCCTCCCCCCGCGTTGTTCCCGGAGTCGGGCAGTTGGGGATTCAGGCCGAGCGCGAATTCCATGAGGTTGCTCAATCCATCTCCGTCCGGATCCGCATCATTGGCGGCATTTCCCCCATTGGACGGGCTTCCGAAATAGAGTATGCGCCAGGCCTCGAACGGTCCCGAGGTTGTGGTGAACGAGAAATTGCTTCCCCGCACCACGCCTTCCGAAGTGGTTCCCACCAGACGGAAATGATAGGTGGTCCCGGGCAGCAAGTCCTGGAGGGGCAGGGTGGCCATGGCGAATGAGATCGTCCCGGGAACGGAGGACGGGAAGGCATTTACCGTGGTTCCGTAGGACTGGGTCGTGCCATACTCAAACGAAAGGCTCACAGAGTTTCCGTTTGAGATCACCATCCCGTTCACAAACGCCGAATTGGCACTGACACTGGAAGCCGGCGTCGTGAAGATCAGGGGTGGCGGCGGCGGCTGCGGGGTCGTGAACGAGAGAATCGTTCCGTAAACCGTTTCACCTCCACGGGTGGCAACCACGCGATACCGATAACTTGTTTGTGGCAGCAAGCCCGTGAGGTCCCTGCTTACGGAGACATTGTCCATGCCGGTGACCGTCGATGGAGTGGCGGGAACCGAAGTCCCCAGGGATTCACTCAGTCCATATTCAAACGTGACACTCGCTTCGCTGCCGCCAGGGTTCACGACGCCTCCCAGCGTTGCAGAATGGGAGGTCAAGGCCTGCAATCCCTGGGTTTGGGCCGAAAGCACAGGCGTCGGAGTCGTGAAGCTTTCATCAGGCCCCACGAGGGATCCCCCGGCATGCGTGAGCACGAAGCGGTAGTGATAGGTCGTCGAGGGGAGAAGATTGAAGGCATTTCCAAACACGACCGTGTCCTCAGCGCCATTCACCGTGCCAGGGAAAACAGACAGGTTGGTCCCATAACTCGTGTCTGTGCCAAACTCGATGGCGACGCTGACTTCATGTCCGCGGGCGTTGATGATTCCAGCCGGTGCCGCTGCGTTGAAGCCATTGCCGAAAGGTTCCCTTTGCGTGATCGTCGGTGTCGGCAGGCCAGGGGCCACCACGATCGTAGCGAGCCCTCTTGAGTGAAAGTCAAATATGGGTCGTCCGCTGAGAGGGGCTGCGGAGTTGAGCAGGGTTGGTTCGATCGGCGGATCGTTGGAGGCCGAAATGAACCCCAGCCCGAGCATCCCGAATCGATTTTTACCCCAACCATAAAGCGAACCGTCGGCCGTGAGGGCAAGCCCTGCGAATTGGAGTGATGCTTTCGTAAAGACTTTCCCCGCCAATTCCCCTCCTGCAAGTTGTGGAGCATTCCGGCTGGGGCCAGGTCCGAGGAGGCCATCACTGTTCGAGCCCCAGGTCCAAATCCGTCCCTGCTGATCCAGCACCAGCCAGGCGTGATCGGTGTTCATTGAGACCGATTGCGGCTTCACGCCCCCGAATGGGGTCATGTCCACCAGGGTCGGGACCAATGAATCCTCGGGCACTCCGTCGAAATCGGGATCAATCCCGCGTCCCCACATGTAGAGCTGCCCGTCGCTGGACAGCGCCATCGCCCGGATGGGATTGGTTGTAAAATAGCCGCCGAGAGAGATATCAATGATATCTTTTCCCGCGACAAGCCCGCCGACTGGGGTCGGCACGGCTTGCATTCCATCCGTTCCCACACCGAGCGCTCCGTAGGCGTTTTCACCCCAGGCATAAAGTTCACCCGTGGAAGTCGCGGCGAATGCGTTGAAATCCTCGCAAAAGATTCTCGTGACGAATTTTCCCGCCAGAGCACCAAGCACCCGGGTGGGTTGCTGCACGAGCACATTCGGTTGACCGTTCCCAAGCGCGGCCCCCAGGCCCCAGGTATAAACCTCGCCATCTGAAGTGAGCGCGAGGAAGACATGTCCCGCGTTCCCGATATCCACGACCGATTTTCCCGCCAAACCTCCCAGATCGGTGACCTCGGTCGGCACGAGAAGCACCTGAGGAGGAAGACCCTCGACGTATCCCCACACATACATTTTCCCATCCCGCGTCAGGGCGGCTCCTTCCAGGATTTTCGCAAATCCCGCCGCGCTTGCGGAGGGAGGGAAAAGTGACATCATGCGACTGGGAACACCTGCCGGGACCAAATCATTTCCATCCCCGAACACGCTTGTCCCCGCAGTGAAAATCGCTTCTCCCATGCCGGTGGTGAAGGTGCGATCCTCGCCATACACATCTCCCAACCCGGTTTCCGCGACCACCCTGAAATGATAAGTGCGGACCGGATCCAGAGAGGAAACCGCCGCAGATACCTGATGAATCTCATGTCCGGACACGGGGCTCGGATCCCCTGCGATCGTCGAACCGTAAGCGGCGGTCGGGCCATATTCGAAACGGACATTGTATGTCTCGCCGCCAGTATAAACCGCCCCTCTCAGGGTGGCCGAGGATCGGGTCACGCTGGTGGCCTCCACTGTGTGGACCGTGCTGGTGGTCGTGACCGACGCAAATCCGCTCCCGGCGCAGACTCCGGCAATCTGGCCATCGGCAACTGCCGCCAGCGGGACAATCACGGGTGTCGCAGAACCCGCACCGAAGGATCCCGTGCCCAAGGCTCCGGTTCCATTGCTGCCCCACGCGGCCAGAATTCCATCCGAGCACAACGCGTAGCAGTTCAAACCCGAGCCTGCGATGGCGCGGATGGTCCGGCCGTCCAACACCGTCGAGGCGGTCGATACGGCGGCAGGAAGAAACCGTGAGCCCGGAGAAGCATCCCCGAGGACGCCGTCGTTGTTTGCGCCCCAGGTGTGAACGCTGCCATCGCTGGTGAGCGCAAAGCTGTGAAGGGACCCCACGGCAATGGCGGCGACGGTCTTTCCTGTTAGGCTGCCACCGCAGAGGACCGGGGCGGCTGAAACGGAAAACGGCAGGTTTTCCGCAGTTCCGAGCTGTCCCTCGAAGTTCCGTCCCCACGCGACGACCAATCCATCCGACGTCAGGCCAAGACTGTGTTGCTGACCGGCGGAAATGGCCTTGATGGTCTTTCCGCTCAGCACGCCGGAAGTATCCACAGGCAGCGGAACCGTGCTGAAATTGGGGGAAAGCGTCGTGCCGGTGCCAAGTCGCCCCTCATTGCCATCGGATCCCCAGGCACGGATGGTTCCGGCTTGGGTGAGGGCAAGCGAGTGCGCCGCTCCGGCGGAAATTGCCTTTGCCTGAGGGACACTCACTCGGGTAGGTGAGTTCCTCTGCACCGTATCTCCCAGCCCGAGCTGGCCCGATCCATTGTCACCCCAGGCGTAAACCCATCCATTCGCCCCAAGGGCCAGCGAGTGACTGCCGCCGGCGGCGACCGCCACGATCCTTGTCCCCGCCGGAAAGCCCGTGACCCGGACCGGCAAGCTGCGGTTGACGTGGGCTCCGTCGCCCAACTGCCCCTCAACTCCTCGCCCCCACGCGTGCACCTCACCGTCGGCCGTGACCGCCAAGGAATGCTCGCCTCCGTTCGATGCCTGCACCACCACCCGCCCTGCCAAACTTCCATTCTGGCCGACTTCTCCCGGATTTCCGGAATTCGCCTGAACGCCATTGCCGAGTTGCCCCGATTGCCCGGCACCCCAGGAGATAACGCCACTGTAAAGGGAGGCCGAACTTAAGAAAATCAGAGAGAAAATCCTAACCAAAAACAAGAATGGGGAGCTATTTAGGGACATCCTGCGGGAATTTGATGAGCCGCAAATCTAGAGATTCGATATCCTTTGCCAAGAAATCTTTGCACCCCTATGGGTCGGAAGATCGGTTGGCGCATTCACTCGGGCGCGAGTCATGACGCCGGAGAAAAGAAATCAACGCCGCCAGCCACAAGGCGATGAAGAAAAGCCACAGCAACTCGGGATGCGTAGGATGTGCAGGCGAGCCAATGCGCTCACCGGTGAGTGCGGCGAAAGGAGCGAGAAAGACCGTAGCGATGTCGGCACCAAAGCCGTCGAAAAGAATGTAGCCTGAATAGAAGCTGTAGCCGTAGATGAGCGACGGAAGCAACCAACTGCGTGGTGCAAGCACGGCGAGGGCGGCCGCAGGTGCCGTGCAGACGAGAGCGCGAATGAGAATGGAAGCCAGCTCACGAGGAGTGCCGATGCCGGACGCAAACACGCCGACGTAAAAACCGATGATGATCGCTGGCAATGCGCCGAGAAAGACCGTCAGGAAGTGACGCTCTCCGGGTGTAAGCGGTCGCTCAGGATGCATGACTAAATCGTTCGTTCTACGGGACGCACTCGAACGTGCACGTTGGAGCGCTCCAACGCGCACAATTGAAGTGGGTTTGGTGCGAAATTGCAAAGCTCATGGCCCGTTGGGAGCCACGGCTTGTTCGCTATTTGCGGTAGCTACCTTGATGATCTCATTATGTATTGGATGAACTGTGATCCGGGTTAGATATGCCGTGACCTTGTTTCGGTGCTTGCTTTCGAGGGATAAGGTGAGGCCTTTCGTTGGGAAAATAGT
>JAIYDT010000124.1 GCA_027487355.1 Verrucomicrobiaceae bacterium | reverse complement strand
ATCCGCCAGGGCGGCGTCGAGCTTCTGCCTGGCCTCGGCGGGCTCGCGATCAAGCGTGGCCAGAAACACCTGACGCGCCTGGAGCCGCTCGGGCGTGGCCAGGTCGGTCGCGTGCTTTCCAAACCACTCGCGGGCCTCCGCCTCACTGACCTGGGAATCCGCCGCCGTGCGGGAGGTGATAAGCTTTTCGAGACGGAGGGTGAGTTCGAGCCGGTCACGCAGGGCCGCCTCGTTGGCAAATCCCTCCGCGTTCAAGGCGGCGGCCATGGGTTCCGGACTCTCGAATTTCAAACGAAAGCGCCGTAGGGCTTCGTCCGTCTGCTCCTTGGAAACCGCAATCTTCCTGCCATCCTCCGACTCCCTAAGCTCGCGGCGGAGAAGTTCCTCGTCGATGAGTTGATCCAGCGCCTGACGACGATCACAGGCCTGCTCCTGAACGACCCGATCGAGCTGGGACCGATGGATCGGGCGATCGAACACCAGCGCCACCGCTCCCTCCGCCCTCGCCTTGGCGATGGACTCGGGACTTTCCGGACGAAGCAAGGCCACCCGGTGAGCAACCGGCCCATGCAGCGCGAAGTCCCCGAGCAGATAGACGACCAGCCCACCAACAAGGATCAGGCGTGGGGAAATTCGACAGGGACGTGGATCGGAGGACATGGGCGGACGCCTGCATTACAGACCGAGGGCGGTCACTTTGTCAGGCTCCCTGCATCGCCTCAGCGGATCTCGACGGAGGCTCCGGGCCGGATGACGTTCGGCAAGCGGATGGCATCCCAGTTGGCCAGGCGGATGCATCCGGCGCTGCGGGCGCGACCGATGGTGTCCGGCGTGCCGGTGCCATGCATGCCGATGCCCGGCTTGCTGAGCCCGGCCCAAAGGATGCCGACGGGGCTGTTCGGGCCCGGTGGGATGTTGAGGGACTGGCTGCCGCGCTTGCCGGTTTCGAGGAGGGATTTGTCATATCTCCAGTAGGGCAGTTCCAGGCAGCTCTTCAGTTCCCAGATGCCGTACTTGATGAACTTCGGTTGACCGGGAGTGATGGGAAAGGTCGCCACGAGCCCGCGATTCGGTCGGCTGATCTTGATCGCACCGTCGGCTCCCGGTTCGCTGACCAACAGCGCCGCGGGAGCCGCCTCGAAGACCCGTGCCTGATTCATCTTGGTGTCCACCACCACATGACGGGCACTCAACTTCGGATCCGCCTCATACTTTTTCCCGGTCAGGGCCTCGACCGCGAAGGGCTGCACATTCGGCACGACGAGCGAGTCCTTGGGCTTGAGCGATGAGATCTTTTTCCCGGTGTTCAGCATCACAAGGCAGTCCTCCGTGGTGTGATAGCGCTCAGCCATGAACTCGGCCACGCTGCGATAACTCATTCGCTTGCGCTTGGCCTGACCCTGATAGGAGGTCGGCAGGCTTTCATCGACCCACTCGACACAGAACTCGGGCACCACTGCGACGGCGAAGCCACTCGGCACCGCCTTGCGGGCGGCGGCGGTCACGGTGGCCCAGTCGGACTCCGCATGGCCATTCACCTCGTTCCAGGCTTTCACCGCGAGGACCGTGAAGAGGCCAGGCTTGCCATCGATCACGCCCGGACCGAAGAGGGCTTCATCGAGGAAAATCTGCAGCCGGAACGCGTCCTCGCCGGTCGGCTTGCCATCGGCCGATGGCGGAGTCTGCGGCAAGGTCGGCGCCTCGATCGGCTTCGCGGCGACGGGAGGCGCGGCCGGGATGGTCGGCGGAGTCACCGGCGAGGCGGTCGGATCCTGGTCGAGCGGGATTTCCTCCTCGACCGGAAGAGCCTTGAGCACCGGGCGCGGTGGCGGCTCCTGGGCGAAGAGGCCCATCGGAGCCACGAACATGAGGAAGGCAAGAACACGTGTGGACATGGCAGAAACGGTTAGGCGGGTTGGGTGAGAAAACCTTCCAGACGACCGGCGATGGACGCAGGCACGACGGCAGTCACGAGGATGTCGTTGTCCTCGTAGTCGGTGGACAGGATCTTGGCATCGCGGTGCAACTGGCTGACCAGATCGGCACGATGCTGGGGAATGCGGTAATGACAGCGGCGGATGCGGTCGGCCAACACCTCGCTGCAGCTCCGCAGCAAATCCTCGAAACCGGTGCGGGCCACAGCCGAAAGCCTGAGCGCCTCGGGAAACACCCGGTCCAGCATCATCAGCACGTCCGGATCGGTCACCAGGTCGATCTTGTTGAGCACCGTGATGACCCGCTTGTCCTCTGCCCCGAGCTCCTTGAGCACTTCCAGCGTGGTCACATGAAATCGCTCGATCTCAATGGCGGTGGCATCCAGGACATGGATCAGGAAATCAGCGAGCACGGCTTCCTCCAGCGTCGCCTTGAAGGCCTCCACCAAGCGGTGCGGGAGATTGCGGACAAAGCCGACCGTATCGGTGATGAGCAGCGGCTGTCCGTCAGGCAGCTCGATTTTCCGCGTCGTGGTATCCAGTGTGGCGAAAAGCATGTCCTTCACCAGCACATCGGCTCCGCTGAGGGCGTTGAGCAGGGTGGACTTGCCGGCATTGGTGTAACCGACGATGGCCGCGTGGGGCGTCTCGGTTTTCTCCCGTTCCTTGCGCTGGGTGGCTCGTTGTTTCCTGACGTCCTCCAGCTCACGCCGGGCCCGATCGATCCGGACCCGCGCCATGCGGCGATCGACCTCGATCTGCTTCTCACCCATGCCACGCGCCGCGCCGCCGCCGGAACCACCGGTGCTGCCGCCGCCTTCACGATCGAGGTGACCCCACATCCGGGCCATGCGCGGCAGGGCATACTGCATGCGGGCCAGCTCCACCTGGAGGCGAGCCTCCTTTGTCTGGGCGCGCTTGGCGAAAATGTCGAGGATCACCTCCTCGCGGTCGATCACACAGATGTTCGCTTCCTTTTCCCAGGCACGCTGCTGGGACGGCGCGAGCATGTTGTCGAAAACGATGACGTCGCACTCATGGGCATGGGCCAGATCGCAGATCTCGGTGGCCTTGCCGGTGCCGCAGATGAAACGCTTGTGCTGCTCCCGCGTGCGGACGAGCACCGAGTCCACGATGCCGATGCCAAGGGTGCTGACGAGTTCGGACAGCTCCTCCAACAGCGAGGCAGACTCCTGCTCCTCGCGGGGATCGCAATAGATCCTCACAAGCAACGCGCGCTCGACGACTTCCGGTTTCTCGCGGACTTCAAACATTCCGGCGGATGGGTAGCATCGCCACCGGGCTGGCGCGATGGGAAAAAACGGACCCGCCATCGGAATCGGGCTCAGCGGCCTTCCTGCCCCCTGCAGGCATGCCCCAGAGGCCCCAAACCAGTCCGGCCGGACCGAAAAGGTGGAGAATCGCCGCAAGGACCAGCTAGGCACCGAGCGAAAAGCTGGAGGCGGTCGCCCGCCTCCAGCCCAAAACACCGGTCAAAGTGGATGATGATCCGGCTTACCAATCGATCTCGATGCCTGAAAAGGCTCCAAACCCGGGGGCATTCACCGGTGAGGAGAACGGGAATCGCGAATACTGCCAGCTGGTATCGAAGGCGTTTTCGATTCGGCCGGTCAGACGCACCCCTTTCGAAATACGATATTCACCGTAGATCCGGGCCACCCAGGCCTCGTCCAACGGCTGCCCGCCCCAACTGCGCTCATCGACATGGAAGGCCCCCACTCCGAGCATCCACTTGTCGGTGGGCCGCCAGTCGATTGAGGCACTGCCGCTGTTGCGAGGCTGGTCCGCCAGCGAGAGGTCGAGATAGGTCCAGGCCAGGCGATACCGCCACTCGCCATCGCCCAATGAGCCATCCAGCGAGGCCTCAACGCCGCCGGTGCGGGTGGTGCCGGGCCGGTTGACCGGGGGAGCTGGAGACGAGCGGATGCGGTCCTCGATGGCATTGCTGAACCACGTCAGCCCGACCCGGTGCCCTGGCAACCATTCCTTCTCTAGCCCGAGGTCCCAACCGATCGACGACTCGGCCCTGAGGTTGGGATTTCCCACCCCGAACGAGCTGCCGAAGAGGTCAAGATAGGTCGGAGTCCTGAAAGCCCGCCCGATCCCGCTGCGCAGCGTGGTTTCGATCACGGGAATCCTCCAGGCCGCTCCAGTCCGCCAGGTGACCTCGTCGCCGTAGGCCGCATAGTCCTCCCAGCGACCTACGACATTTGCCGTAAATCGTTCGTCGGGCGTCCACTCCCAGCCGAGATAGCTGCCATATCGATCCCGATTTTCCGCCGTGCCGATGGTGTTCTCGAAGTCGGTCTGCTCGTAGAACGCGCCCCACAGGATCCGATGCTGCGGGCTCAACGTGAAGACATGGTCCGTCGAAACACTGGTCCGGGTCAGGTCGGTTCCGTAGTTCCCGAAAGCGGAGTCGCTGTCGTAGCTCTCACGGTAAAGACCCGCATGAAACCGGGCGCGCCATGACTCATTGACGCGCAGGTTGGCATAAACCGTCCCGAGCGCCGCATCGAGGTGATCCAGCGAGCCTCCGTCATAGGGATTCTCGTAACGGGCATCGTTCGCGCGGAAAGTCGTGCCGAGCACGAAGTCCGGCGTGGCCTGCCATTCGAAGCGAAAGGCGGCCCGGCCTTGATCCCAGTCATTTCGGCGGACATCGTTGGCCGTCGAGTCATGGCCCGCTCCGGCGAACCACGAGAAGTTTCCCGATTTCCCCTCGGTGGAAAGATAGCCGCTCAACGAATTGAAGGAGCCACCCTCCAATCTCAGCGAGCCACCGGGATCCCCTTCGCCGCGGGCCGTTTCCAGCCAGATGACGCCGCCGATCGCCTCGCCGCCATAAAGCGCCGACTGCGGGCCGCGCAGGACCTCGATCCGGCCGAGGTCGTCGAGCCTTGAGCCGCCGAGGAAGTTCCCCAGGGGCACGGTCGAGTCGCTCAGCCGCATGCCATCGACCACGACCTGCGAGTAAGCTGTCGTGGTGCCCCGCACGAAGAGCGATCCAGCGGCACCGGCCTGTCCACCGGTGGAAAGCGAGATCACGCCCGGCACTTGATTCAGCGCCGAGGAAAGATCGCTCACTCCCCGATTCATCAAGTCGCGCGGATCGAGCACCGTGACCGAGGCCGTCGTCCTCCCGGCATCTGCCGGAAAGCGCCAGGCGGAGACCACGGAGTCTCCGAGTTCATGTTCAATTTCAGCCTCCGCCAACGGCAGGGCCAGGATCCCCGCTGCCAATAGGCGCGGAGCCGTCTTCAGCACCCGACTGTGGCCGGGTGCGTTCTGTTGTGGTGTCATTCAGTATGGGTCCGTGGACCTGAGTTCCGCAGGTCCGGTTCGAACACGATCGCAGGCTGGCGATCTGGCTCGGAGAAACGGGTCGAAACCCGCGCCTCCATACAGTGGCGGTACCGCTCCGGGTTCACACCGGATTCCCCATCAATTTCCTGCCCGGGCCACGGGCTTCCCAACGACGGCCCCGGATTTCCCGGAGCGGCCGGAGCTTCTTCAGCCCTCCCTGCCTGCACAAGGCTGAAGTCCGGTATCTTTCGTGCTGCGTGGATCGAGAAAGCCTCTATCCTCCCCGCGATGCATCGACTTTTCGCCCTCGCCGCCCTGCTCCTGCTTGCCGGTTGTCAGAAGCCCTCCAACACCGCCAACACAGCGGGCGCCCCCCTGCGCATCGGCATGGAGCTGACCTATCCGCCCTTTGAAATGCAGGACTCATCCGGCAATCCCGACGGCGCTGGCGTGAAGCTCGCCGAAGCCCTCGCCGCCGATCTCGGCCGACCGCTGAAAATCGTCCCGATGGAGTTCTCCGGCCTCATCCCCGCTCTGAAATCCGGCAGCATCGACCTCGTTCTGTCGTCCATGACCGCCACCGACGAGCGCCGCAAGTCGATCGACTTCTCCGATCCCTACGCCTTCACCGGCCTCTCGTTGCTGGTCGGAAAAAACTCCGCCATCCAATCGGTCGAGGACCTCAAGAAACCCGGCACCCGTCTCGCGGTGAAGGCCTCCACCACGGCCGAAAGCTGGGCCGCCGCCAATCTTCCCGAGGCAAAACGCACCGCCTTCACCGAAGAGCCCGCCTGCGTGATGGAAGTGGCGCAAGGAAGGGCCGATGCCTTCATCTACGATCAACTTAGTATTTACCGCTACAACAAGGCCAACCCCGACACCACCCGCGCCCTGCTCAAGCCCTTCATCGAGGAATCCTGGGCCATCGGCATCGGCAAGGGCAACGACGCGCTCAAAACCCAGGTCAACACCTTCATCGCAAAGTTCCGCAAGGAAGAGGGCTTCGAAAAGCTCGGCAGCCGCTACCTCGCCGATGAGAAGAAGTTCCTCGAATCCCAAGGCATCCCCTTCATTCTCCGTTGAGAGTGAATGGTTATTGGTTAGAGGTTATTGGAGTCTTCTCTTCCGTTTCGAATTTAGTGCTTAGAATTTCGTGCTTTCCAAACAACGCCTCCTCAACTTCGCCGCCGCCCTGCTCATCCTCGGCGGCTTCGCTTGGCTGTGCGTGTCGATCTTCACCAGCCTGAAAGGCGGAGACTGGGATTGGACCCGGCCCTGGGAGTATCGCGAGCTGCTGCTGCGCGGCTGGCGAACGACGATCCTGCTTTCTCTCGGCGCTTTGGTAGGCAGCACCCTGGTCGGGCTGCTGCTGCTCTTCGGTCAGCGCT
>JAIYDT010000195.1 GCA_027487355.1 Verrucomicrobiaceae bacterium | reverse complement strand
CCGCGCTGGTGATGTTGCCTGTCAGGTTGAGGGTTCCAGTTCCCAACTTCACAAAGCCAACGCCACCGCCGACTCCGTTGGGGAGGTTCAGCGTGGAGGCGGTCACCGTGACCGTGGGCAATGAGGTGGCGCTGACCGTTCCATTCAGAGTGAGGTCATTGCTGCCCGCATAGGTCCACGCGCCACCAAGCGACGCGGTGTTGGCCAAGGTCAGGGGGGCGCCCGTCGTGTTGTCGAGTGTTCCTCCCGAAACCGTCAGCGTTCCGGTTCCTGCCGCACTGGCATTCGCCAGTTCGAGACGGCCGGCGGTCAGACTGGTGCCACCGCTGTGGGTATTGGCGCCACTGAGTGACAGCGTGTTCGTGCCATTCTTGGTCAGGCTTACGATGCCTGCACCATCGGAAATGATCCCGGAGAACAGACCGTCTGCCGCCGTACCGCCGATGTTGAGGATGCCGGTACCCGTATTGCTGCGGGTGACGGAGCCAGCACCGGAGAGCGTGCCCTTCGAGAAGACACTGTTCACATTGAGTGTGCCATCGACAATGAAGTCACCAGTGGTGGAACCGAGGCTGCTGCCCGTGACGGTCAGCGTGCCACCTGCATCGACGCTGGTGTCACCTGCATAGGTCAGGGTGCTGAGGGCAATGGTGGCGGATGCCCCGCTTTCGACCTCAAGCGCAAGCGAATTGCTGTTCGACCCTGCGAGGGTGAGCGATTGCACGCCACCGACGGAGGCCGACCCACTGGAGAAGGTCAGGCTGTCCACCGTGAAGCTGGTTCCGAGCGTGGTCGTGGTGTTGGTGGCACCGGACGCCAGGAAATAGACATCGGTGATCGCTCCCGGGATCTGCTGGGTATCGGTCGCGCCGCCAGAGTCTGAAGTCCAGTTGCTGTTCGGGTTCGAGCTGGAGTCACTCCAGATCGAACTGACATCTCCCTTCCAATAGGCATCGGTCGGCGTGGTATTGCCGGTGACAGTGAGGACGAAGTCGTTTCCAACGATCGCGCCCGAGTAGTTGGCGAATCCGGCTCCCACTCCCGAGGTATCGAGCGTGAAGGAACCGGTCATGCCAGTTGCGGAGGTGATCAGCGTGTAGGTTCCAGGATCCAGGCTGCCGACGAGCTTGATGGTGGTGCCGGTGGCGGTGACCGTGCCTGCCGCGGCAAGGGTGTCTGAGGTGGTGCCGTTGAGGCCGACGATGAGCGTCGAGCCACTGAGGCTGGCATCATTGACTTCGACGAGGCGGTTGCCGAAGCCGTTGCGCAGGTCAAAGGTGGCGCCGCTGGCAACATTGAGGTTGCCTCCGGTCGGCAGCGAGGTGGCTCCCAGGGCGAGGGTGCCCCCGTTGACATTGGTGGGCCCGGTGTAGCTGAGCGTGGAGTTCAGCGTGAGCACGCCGGCCCCTTGCTTGGTCAGGGCACCCGCGCCGGCAAGCGGCTTCTGGATGCTGATGTCGACACCGTTGCTGTCGATGAATGCTCCGCCGGAGTTCACGTTGACCGTGTCCACCGTGATGAAGTCCGCGCTGGCGGCCGAGGCCTTGAGGACCCCTCCGTTGAAGTTGAAGGTGCTGACGCCGCCGCCCGCTTCCTCAACGACCCGCTTGGCCGTGATGGAGCCACCGTTGAGGTTGACCGTACCAACACTGGTGGAGAGCTTGGCGACGGAGAGGAAGTTCCCTCCGACGTTGACGCTGCCAGTGCCGCTGACATTGAGCGTTCCCGTTCCGCCTTCGGCCACGATCATGGCAGTGCCGGTGACTGCGGCCGTCTGGTTGGTGGTGCCGGCGCTGATGTTGTAGAAGCCCTGGGCTCCGACATATCGGCCGACAACCAGCCACGAACCGGCATTCACCGTTCCGCCGGTCTGGTTGAGGGTGCCGACGGAAGTGCCGGTGCCTGCGACGTCGCTCTTGCCGACGAAGAACGTGGCACCGAATGAGGCCGTGGCGGAGTCCTTGACGTTGAGGGTTCCGCTGGTCGCTGCTCCGGCGTTGGCGATGTAGGTTTCCAAGAGGGGAACGCTGAGACTGGAGTTGTTCTCCAGATTCAGCACGCCGGTGGCTCCACCGCCGTTTCCGATGACGAGCGTGCCAGCGCCATTCTTGAGGAGCGAGCTGGTATCCTTGAGGGTGATGGTGCCCACGGCGGTGCCGTTGCCGCCGATGTTCAGGGTATTGCCTGCCGTGTAGCTGGAGCCCGATTGCAGGATCCAGGTGGCCGCGCTGCCGGAGCTTTCAGCAATGTGCGTGGTGCCCGTGTTGGTGAAGGCGGAGTTCGTCTGGGTGATGAACGTTTCACTGCCATTCGCCACCAGGGCATTGTTGAAGCCGCAACTGAAGTTGCCGACGCTGACCGTGGAATTGGTCAGGTTGAAGTTGCAAACCCCGTTGTCGCCGTTGCCTCGGGAAATCGCCAGCCAGCTCACGAGATTGAGCGTGGTGTTGTTGACCGTGAGGTGCGCGGGGACATCAGGGACGGTGGCGACCCAGATTTCGTTGTTCACCTGATTGGTCTGGGCTCCCGCAGTGCCATCGAAAACCAGCGTTCCATTGTTGACCGAAATGGCGGGAGCACCACCCGCACCGAAGGTATTGGTGCCGGTGCCGGTGAACGACAGTGCGCCAAGACCGAGCTTGGTCAAGGATCCGCCACTGCTGGTGACATTGCCGGCGATGACGAGGTCATTGGCGTGTTCGATCGAGCTTGCTCCTTCGAGCCTGAAGCCGCGGTTGGTGGTGGTGGAGGCTCCGGTGTAGGCGAGCTTTCCACCTGCCAGCACGAGGTTGGTGGAGGCACTGGTCGCGGCTCCCAGCAGGCCTGCAACGCCGCCGTTGGTGAGGCTGTCCACTGAAATGGTTCCTCCTTCCAGACGGGTGACGCCGGTGTAGTCGTTGGCGATGCCGGTGATGGTGAGCACTCCTGCGCCCCTCTTGGAGAATCCGGTGGCCCCGGTGATCTTGCCGCTTCCGGTGGTGGTCAGCGAGTAGGCCTTGGTGATGTTGTTGAAGGTCACGTCGGACGGAGTCGCCGTGGAGTTCAGCACGACGTTGGTGGAACCCGTGGCATTGTCATCAAACAACACTGGATTCGGATCGGCGAAGGAGCTGGCGACGAGGGTCACCTGATCGATCCAGTTGTTCGCTGTATTCCAGTCACTGTCGACGTTGCCATTCCATCGGGGAAGGGCGACCTGAGTGATGTTGAGATAGATCAGCGAGCCGGAATCCACCAGATTCGCGACCACCCCGGGAGGAAGCGGTCCGACGCTGAAACTGCCACTGCCGGTCTTGGCGCTGTAAGCGATGAGCGGCAGGGTTCCGACGGCGAACTTGGTGCCGGTGATGTTGAGCGTGGTCGTGCCGTTGACGGCCATGCTGGTGGCAACGGTCAGCGGAGCGGTGACGGAGTTCGTTCCGGTTTGATCCCCGAAATTCAGCTCCAGCGTTTTGGCACCTGCGGAGCCGAGTGTGAGATTGGTGAAGCTGACGGTGTTGTTCTTCGCCGTCGGCGTGATGCCAAGGGTCGCGGTATCCGCCACAGTCATCGCCCCCGCACTGGCGACGAAGTTGGCGTTGAGAAGGAGCTTGCCGTTGTTGACGGTCGATCCCCCCGTGTAAGTGAAGGGGGAAGTGAGGGTGGTGGTTCCGGTTCCCATGTAGGTCATGGCTCCGGAGGTGTTTGCCACAAGTGTCGCGGCCCCGGTGATGGAGCTGGTGGAGCCAACGCCTCCGCCGAGCAGGGCGAAGGTGGGGGCGGAGGTGTAGCCGATGCCGGGGCAGGTCACGGTGATTCCGGTGAGATTGCCGCTGCCGTCGATGTTCGCCACCGCCGTGGCACCCGTGCCACCGCCGCCGGTGATGGTGACGAGCGGGGTGTCGATGAATCCAGTTCCGCTGACAACCAGTCCGGTGGCTGAAACGCCGTTGCCGGTGGGAGCTTTGAGCGGTTCGCCAAGTGAGACGTTGAAGCCGCTGTTGTCCACGGTCCCGCCGCCCGGGAAGACGTAGGCGTCCGTCAGCGCGAGGTCGTTGAAGAAGGTGGTGGTGTTGGCGTTTGCCTTGAGTTTGCCGCCCCCGAAGTTGAAGCGGTAAACACCCGCTCCCGAGCTGGTGCCCTTGGTGACGGAGTTGGTCGCGAGAGTGCCCCCAAGAAGGTTGAGGTTGCCGGCGAGGGACGTGGCGTTTCCAGCGAACTGGGTCGTGCCGCCCGTGCCGGTGGAATAGGAATGCGTGCCGGAGATGTTGAGCGTTCCAGTGCCGTTCTCGCCGAGAAAGATTCCCGCATTGGCGGTGAAGCTGCCGCCGGAGAAGTTGCAGACACCGATGGATCCCACGCCGCCTGCGCCGACCGTCATGCGGTTGCTGGTGACAGTGACAGTCCCTCCTGAAACGTTCATCACGGCCCGGTCGTTGTTGCCTCCGACCACAAGCCAGTTGCCGGATGTGAGTGATCCACCGCTCTGGGTGTGGGCCGCATAGGCACCGGCACCGTTGCCGAGATTGTATTGGTTCGCGGAAGTGATGATGCCGGAGGTCATCTTGACCTGGCCCGCACCCGCGGCGGTGTTGCCGATGACCACCGTGGGACTGCTGCTCTTGAAGCAGTTCAGGGTGCCGCCCTCGATCAGCAGCCTGCCGTTCGAGGTGGAATTGCCCGCCAACACCAGGGCGCTGGCTGTGCCGCTGACGCCCGCAACCGTCGTGCCGGTGATTCGGATGGCACCGCGCTCTGCCGCGAGGCGGTCACCGATCTGGTTGGTGCCGGAAAGGGTGAGGATGCCGTCGTTGTTCCGCTTCACGAAGCCCAGTCGGACGTTGGCATCCTTGTCCTTGATGCTTCCCGAGAAGGTCGAATCGCCTGCCCCCTGCTGGAAGACCCATTTGCTGGAAGGTCCGCCGTTTTCCAAATTGCCTGCACCGGAAAGCACGCCGTTCCAGGTGGTGTCGCCCGAGACCAGCAACTTTCCGGCCTGGATGTTGAGGTTCCCGGTGATCAGGGACGTATTGCTCTGGTTGTTCATCCAGACATTGCCTGTGCCCTGTTTGGTGATGTTGACGCCGGCGCTGGAGGTGAAGTTGTTGGCAAGGATCAGATCGCTCGTCGAATTGTTGACCCAGGTCTGGGAGGCCGTGAACGTGATCGGAATGTTCTGGTTCGCCACGTTGGTGGCGCTGCCGATCGTGACGGTACCGGTACCGGAGGCCATGGTCATGCCGCCCGCGCCGACGCTGAGGGTTCGGTTTGCGACTCCGTCCGTCACGAAAGTGGTCGTGCCCGTATTGCTGAAGGTCAGCGAGTTGGCCGCATGGTTCTGATTGAACGTGACGCTCGTGGCCCCGTTGACCGAGCTGACATTGAAAAATGCATCGTCGGCTGCGATCGGAAAGGAAGCAGGATCTGGCGAGATGGCGGCGGAATCTGTGGACCAGTTGTTGGAATTCAACCAGGAGCCGTTGGAACCGTCCCAATAGAGGGAGGCCGCCTGGGCGTTTCCTAGGAGAATTAGAGACAATAGTACATTGCGACGTGAGGGCTTCATGATTTTGGGTTTTTGGAATGGGTTTCCACACCGAGATACTTCCCGGTTTCTACCAAACTCTCTGAAAGCCAGAACCTTGTCCATGCGGGAGGGAATCCCCTTTTCGGGGGACAAAATGGACGATTTCACCCTATATCGGGCATCTGAATGTCCGATTATGCATATTCTGATCTCGACGATCGTGTCGGAAACGCACAGGGCCATTCCTGTGGCCGCGCAATTTGGAAGCCATTGCCACATCGCCCGGACCCTCAATGGACGATCCTGGCTGCCAACAAAACCGCGCCGCATGAACGATTGTCGCGTCCTGCTTTCCCCGGCTGTCAATCGACCTGCGTCGTCGCTGGCTCAGCGGATCAAGATCCGCCCAATCCTGCCTTCAGTCCGTATCCCAAACCCAGTTCGGGTGATGCACATATCCAAGTGCCTCGTTCACGGTCATGCCTCGCGCGGCCTCTCCCCGCCAGGCACTCCGGTGGTGTTGCCAGAGTTGCATTTCCTGAAGCGAGATTTTGCCTGCATTCCGATAGGGTGTCTTGTTCCCGATCAACATCACGAGGTAGCCTTCCAGGCCGAAGTCGTTCTTCTGGGCTCCATCGATGAAGTACCTGCAGAATCCGGTCGGGCCGTTCTCCCAATAGAAATCAAGCAGGTCCTGAATGCGACTGACATCGGTCTCCTCGCGACATTTCCGCCAGAATGAAGTCTGACCTGCCGTGTTGAGCTTGTAGTGCAGCGCGAGGAAATCCCGGATGTCGAGCCAGCTGCGCTCGGTCATGCGGTTGAAAAGATCCCTCATCGCCGGCCCCGGCTGTCCCTCGCTGCGGGTCAGCATCTCGATGAGCATCTGGACGTTTCCACAGACGATCATCAAGGCCGTGGCTTCAAGAGGCTCCACGAAGCCGCCGGAGTTGCCGATCGCGACGACGTTGCCCACCCATTGGCGGCGATGGTATCCCGAGCGGAATTTCACCAGCCTCGGCTCCCGCTTGATCCTTGGATTCTTTCGCAGGAACTCGGCGCAGGCCTGGTCATCCGACATTTCACTGGAGCTGAACACATAGCCACGGTTCACGTGCCGCTCATGCTCGATCTGCCAGGCCCAGCCGGCATCCATCGCCTCTGCGGTGGTGTAGGGCAGGATCGTCTCACCCTCCTGGCGTTCCCATCCGGCGGCCAGGGCACGATCGCAGAACAGGCTCGCGCCGAAATCAACAAAGGGTTCTTCCAGCATCCTGCCTATCAACTCGCTTCGGAACCCGCTGGCATCGATGAAGAAATCGCCACCGATCACCCGACCATCCTCCAGAAGCAATGAACTCACGTCGCCATTCGCGGAACGACGCGCCTCGCGCATTTCTCCCTCGATGATCTCCACCCCGACCTCGCGGGCCACCTCCTCAAGCGTGGTGACCAGCAGCTCATTCTCCAGGTGGAAGGCATGCCATCCCTGGATGTCCGGCAGTCCATCGGCCCGCTTCCGGAACACCCGGTCCTGCCGCATCAGCGCCGCAGGAAGGCTGGCGGACTCAAACTCCTCGTCACAAAAATAGCCATTCGGCCGGCCAAGCCCAGGGGTCGTGGCGTCGCACTGCTGGCCGAAGGAGTAGTCGAAGCGTCCCCTCTCGCCCCAAAGAAAACGGATTCCCAGCTTCCAGGTCGGCCGGACCTTTTCAAAGAAGCTCTTCTTCCGGATGCCCAGGTAATCGAAGAGGTGGGCTGGAAAATTCGGCGTCGTTCCCTCCCCCACTCCGATGATCCCGATGGACGGGCTGCGGAGCAGGGTGACGCGCAGGGCTGGCAGCTTGATCTTGAGCGAGACCGCTGCCAGCAAACCAGCGCTGCCTCCTCCGAGAACCAGGATGTGGCGGATCATGCGAATTGGGTTTGGGGTTTCACCTCCTTACAACGAATCACCCAACGGACAAGCCTCCGAAAAGGGGAGGCCTTACTGGACCGCAAAAAAAGCGCCGCGCCGGAAAGGTCCGGAGCGGCGCTCGAAATCAACGATCGGAAGAACTCACTTCTCCTTCTCTTCCCCTGCGGGAGCTTCTTTCGCATCCTCTGGCTCCTCGCCGCCTTCCTCCTCCTCGGGGGAATCCTTCATCTGCTTGAGACGCTCCTTGAAGGCATCCATCTGCTGGCCGATCTCGCTATTCGGATCAATCGCCTTCGCCTCGTCGATCGTCTTGATCGCTTCGTCGAACTTCTTGATCTCCAAATAAATCAAGGCCTTGGTGGCAGTGATCTGCTGCTTGGCCTCCCCTTTGAACCCATCCTCCTTGAGGACCTTGTCCACGTACGCCAGAGCTCCGTTGAAATCCTTGGTCTCGCCAAACTCGTTCAGTTTCGCCCCGAACTCCGCGAGTTTCTCCTTCGACTCGATTTCCTTCACGAATCCGGTCTCATCCTTGGGGTCGGCCGCCTTGATCTGTGGCACAAGGTCGGCGTAGCTGCTGGTGATCGCCGCTTCGGGAATCTCCAGAACCTCCAAGGCCTTGAGGGCGGCGACGAGCTTCTTTGCCTTCTCAACTCCCTCGGCCTTGGCAGCGCTGGCAAAGGCCTCGTCGCGTGTGGCCTTTTGCTTCTGCAAGGTCTCAAGATGGGTGAGATACTTCTCAGGGCCACCTTCCTGGTAGCCGGTCTTGGCGTAGGGCTTGCCGCTGGCATCGCAGAGCAGGATCGTCGGGAAACCTTCAATGCCGAGCTTCTCCTGGAGTTCGCCGTTCTGCTTCTTGGTCGCCTCGGAAAGCTTCGAGTCGTCCTTCGGGAAATCCAGCTCCACCAGCACATACTTGTCCTTCACGCCCTTCTTGAACTCGTCTTTCTGGAAAACCTCCTCGTTCAGCTTGATGCACCAGCCGCACCAGTCGGAGCCGGTGAAATCCACCAGCAGGTCCTTCTTTTCAGCGGCGGCCTGCTTCTTGGCGGCCTCGAAATCAATGCTCCAGCCTTCGCCACCAGCGAACGCGGAACCGATCGAATACAGGGCCACGAGCGCGGCAATGGGAGTGGAGTGGAATTTCATAAAAGTGTCTTCGGACGCTGGAAGGTGGACGCCAAGGCCCGTGGCGTCGAGGGGATTCTGGAGGGGGAAGAATTGGGGATTGCGGATTGCGGATTGGAAGAGGGAGTTTCAGCCGCTGAAAGGTGTCCCGACTGTCTCAGTCGAGAGCGGAGCGGACGAGAATACAACCGAAACTGCCGGGACGCTCTATTTGGACGCCTTCAACCTCCGGAATCTCCTCGCCAGAAACTCAATAGTTAGTCAACGTGCTGACGTGAAAATGCAGGATTAGCCCAATAAACATGAGCTTCACAATCTTACTGGTCATTGCTGCTTTGCTCTCATCAGCCTGGGCGCGTGAGCCTATCGATCTTGCGAACAGTCACTCACCCAATGGCACCTTTTCGATTCGCATCACGCCGTCTGAAGACCCAGATGTGCTAGCGACGTTGGAGGTCGTCAACGTCGCCACAAAAGAATTGGTGGGATCGACTGACACGGGAGGATATGCCCACTTTCCAGCGGTCGCCGAGAATGCATCGACTGCCGTTCTCTGGTCGCCAGACTCAAAGCATCTCGCAGTGATGACGCGAGGAACGAAGCGATCCACCTCACTCAGGCTGTTCGAGGTTGCGTTCACCGGCCTGACGGAAATACCTCTCCCATCCTCCACGGCGCGAGCCTTTGAACTCCTCAAGGCGAAGGAGTCTTATCGCTGCGTTTTTCAGAGGCCCTTGGAGTGGAGTAACGACACCACCCTCGTTGTCCGGGCAAGCGGTGATATCGAGGACCTAACCGGAACCAAGATTCCCATCTGGTATGAAGTGGACGTCACCTTCAACATTCAGGAGAAGAAAATCACGAGCGCGAAGATCATTGAAACGAAACCGAAAGAGGGCTGAAAATCCTCGGTGCTCCAATCGGTCAGTGGCAAAATGCCGGCACAGACCATGACATCGGGACAGACAATTGGCATCATCGACGACTCCCAAAACCATGAGCGCCTCCAAACTTTTACCCATGATTCATCCCGGTGAGATCCTTCTGGAGGAGTTCATCGTGACATTGGGATAGACAAGCCGTTGGTCCTGCAGAATCACATCGGGGTCCCCGTGATTGGAAAGTCATCACGCATTTCTGGAGTGGCCGTTTGTGCAGAAAGCGGCTCGTTTCCCGTCGGCAAGCCTCCCGCGCCTAGAGCGGTGACGAGTCTCCGCAGTCCAGGGATCTCCGGCGAACGCTTGGCATCGGGACAGCCACTTAGTGGAGATCACTCCCAACACGCCCTGACCTCTTCCGCGATGACCCGCAGTCCATCCCTCACGATGGGCTCGTCCATGGCGAAGCTGATGCGGAGGCATTCGTGTTGGTGACGCCAGTTGGGATCGTCGTGGCCGAAGAAGAAGTAGTGGCCGGGAATGACGAGGACACCGCGTTGCTTGAGGCGTTCGTAGAGTTCCTTCGAGGAGATCGGCAGACCGGGGAACCACAACCAGAGGAAGAGCGCGCCCTCGCTGCGATGGACGCGCCACGGGAAATCCTCACCGAAGATCTCATGCGCGGCGGCGACGGCGAGGCGGGATTTTTCCTCGTAAAAGGGTCGGACGACTTCCTTCGAAAGGCGGAGGATTTCCCCGGACTCGACGAGGGGCAGGACGATCTGCTGGCCGATGTTGGGATTGGCCAGACCCACGATGGCACTCATCGAACCCAGCGCGCGGATGATCTGCGGCGGCCCGATGACGATGCCGGTGCGGGTGGCAGGCAGGCCGATTTTCGAGAGGCTGTAGGTGAGAACGACGTGCTCGTCCCAGAAGGGCTTAGCCTCGGTGAAGATGATGCCGGGAAAGGGAGCTCCGTAGGCGTTGTCGAGGATCAGCGGGATGTTGTGGGCCTTGGCGAGATCGGAAAGGTGGGCGACCTCGGCGTCGGTGAGGACGTTGCCAGTGGGATTGGTCGGGCGGGACACGCAGATCGCTCCGACGTCGTCCGCGACTTCGAGTTTCTCGAAATCGACGCCGTACTTGAACTCGTGCGGGCCGGTCTCGGTGATGACCGGCGGAAAGGCACGGAACAGCTCGGTGGAGGCGGATTGGTTGGCGTAGCCGATGTACTCCGGGACCAGCGGCAGTAGGATCTTCTTGCGGCGACCATCGGGCATTTCCCCGGCCAGCAAGTTGAAGAGGAAGAAGAACGCGGTCTGGCCGCCGGAGGTGATGGCGACGTTTTCCGGCCCGATGTTCCAGCCGAAGGAGTCCTTGAAGAGCTTCGCGATCGCTTCGAGAAAACGCGGATTGCCACGAGGCGCATCGTAGCTGGTCAGCGCGCGATCGAGTCCGGCGGGTTCTTCGAGCAGCTCTTCCAGTCGCCTGCGCCAGACGGAATTCATTTCGGGAATCCGTGCCGGTTGGCCGCCGCCGAGCATGCGGATGTCCGGACCTCCGCTGGCGAGGGCGTGGCCCAGGTCGTCCATGAGTTCCTCGATGCCGCTGCCCGTGCCGAGACGGGTGCCGAGTTGGGAAAATTCGAATGACATAAAACTGACCGTGAGTTGACCTAGGAACGGCGGCTTCTATAGTTCGCGCCAACTCTCGAACAACCACAATCCACCATGGCACTCCAACTCGGCGACAAAGCCCCTGATTTCACCCTCGTCACCAAAACCGCCGAAGGGCCGGCGCTGGTCAAGCTGTCCGACGAGATCGGCAAGAAGAACATCCTGCTGCTGTTCGTGCCGATGGCCTTCACCGGCGTCTGCACCACCGAGCTCTGCGACATCACCCAGGGCCTTGCCGACTATGAGGCACTGGACGCCACGGTGTTCGGCATTTCCGGCGACAATCCCTTTGCGCAGGAAGCCTGGGCCAAGAAGGAAGGCATCGGCCTGACCCTGCTCAGCGACTACGAGCACAACGTCGCGAAGGCCTACGGCGTCGCCTACGAGCAGTTCCTCCCGGAAGCCAACCTGATCATGGGCGGCGTCTCGAAGCGCTCGGCCTTCCTCATCGACAAGGCCGGAGTCATCCGTTTCATCGACATCAAGGATCACCCGAAGGACCTGCCGGACTTCGACGGTGTGAAGGCCGCGCTGAAGGCTCTTTGATTCCCGTTTTTCCCATCAAAAAAGGCCGCAGGGATCTCTCCTTGCGGCCTTTTTCGTTGAGTGGATCGCTGGGGATCAGTTGCCAGCAGGCTTGGGCTCTTCCGTTTTCTTGGAATCTTCAGCCTTTGGTTCTCCCTGCTTCGCTGGCTCTGGAGTTGGCGGTGGAACCGGGGTCCCCAAGGCGGCGCCCGGAGTGGGAGCCGGAGGAGCGGTCGGATCGATCACGGCGGGAATCGATCCACCCGGAGGAACCTCGGAGGGAGGGACTGCTGGCAGGGTATTGTCCGCTGGTGAGACCGGGGTGAGGGGCGGATAAACCTGGACTTCCCCGGGAGCACCGGGCAGCCCCGCAGGCGGAGCATTGGGATCGGTCAGCATCACGGCGGGGATGTAGCCCACTTCGCCTGAATCCAGCTCGACCTTGGCGTAGGCTCCCTCGCTGGAAATCACCTTCACCTGGGTGTCGAGCTTGAGAAGCTTGTTGGCCTCGGCGTCGCCGCTCGGGCGCTTGAGGAAGAAAGCGGTGTCATTCATGGCCGCACGCACGAACTGTCCCTGAGTGAAGCCATTGTTCGAGGAAACCTCGATCGTGCGGTTCGAACCCGGAGGAGCCAGGGGGTCAAAATCACCACCACTCAGCGGGCCGGTCATCGATTCGCACGAGACCAAGGCAACAGTCATGGCGATCGTCAAGGGGGCGTAGCAATTCATAGGCGTCAACAATCTGCCACGCCGGGATGAAAGGTCAACGGCTTTCAGAGACATGCTCCCGCAACGCGTCCCTCCAGTCGCGGATGCTTTCCTGCAGCCCGAGCTGGAGCTTCTCGGTGGACATCGCGGTGAACAACGGTCTTTCCGCCCGAAACGCCGACACGTCCGCCAAGGCCTGGGCCCTGACCTCGGGGCGCTCGGCCAGCCGCCCGCTGCGGAAAAGCTCCTCCACCACCAGCTCCGCCAGATCATGCCAACTGGCAGGCTCGCCCGATTGACAGGCGTGGAAAAGTCCGTCTGCCCCTTGGATCAGCAGCGACTCGATCCAGCGGCTCAGATCCGCGGTGTGCGTCGGCAGCGACCACTTGTCCGCCACAGCGACCAAGGGCTTGCCTGCCAAGGCATCCCGCAGCACGGAATCGACGAACGATGGCTTCTCAGGCCCGAAGACCCACGAAACCCGGACCACCAGATGCCCCGGATGGGCCAACACCGCCTGCTCGCCCGCCAGTTTCGTCGCGCCATAGACCGAAAGCGGCTCAGGCGTTTCCGTCTCGACCCGCAAGCCCGGCTCCCGACCCGAGAAAACATAGTCCGTGCTGAAATGCACCAGCTTCACGCCCCGACGCGAGGCCCATTCGGCCAATCTCGCAGGTGCCTCGACATTCAACCTCCGCGCCAGCTCCGGCGAATCCTCGCAAGCCTCCAGGCTGGTCAGCCCGCCCGGATTGAGCAGCACCTCGCAATCCAGCCCAGCCAGCCGCGCGGACATCGCCTCAGGATCCGAGAAATCGAACTCCGCCCTCGGCAGCCGGATGACCTCATGCTCACGGCTGAAATGCCGCGCCAAGGCTGCCCCCACCCGTCCGGTCGTGCCTGTGATCGCCACCCGCATGGCGCGACCGAATCCCAACTTTCCCCAAATCACCAGCCGACACTTGCCGAGCCATCACTTTTCACCCGACACTCCATTCGATGCCACGCGCTCTCACCACCCCCCTCGTCACCGGCGGCGCGGGCTTCATCGGCTCCGCGCTGGTCCGCCTGCTTCTGGCCAGGCCCGAGGTCGAACGCGTCGTCGTCCTCGACAAACTCACCTATGCCGGCTCGCTGACACGGCTTCCTGAAAACGGAAAGCACCCGCGTCTCGACTTCATCCATGGCGACGTCACCGATCGCCCCCTCCTTGCGGAAATCCTCGCCAAACACTCCATCACCGGCGTCTTCCACCTCGCGGCGGAGTCGCACGTTGATCGCTCGATCGAGAATGCCGACGATTTCATCGCCACCAACATCACCGGCACCGCCTGCCTGATCGAGGCCTGTCGCGCTTCAGGAATTCCCCTGCTGCACTGCTCGACCGATGAAGCCTACGGCTCCGCCGAGCCACCGATCCTTTTCACCGAGAGCTCCCCGCTACGCCCCTCGTCGCCCTACGCCGCCTCGAAAACCTCGGCCGACCTGCTCTGCCTCGCCGCGCACACGACCTACGGGCAGGACGTCGTCATCACCCGCAGTTCCAACAACTACGGCCCCCGCCAGCACCCGGAAAAGCTCATCCCGAGGATGATCCACTGCGCCCTGCACGATCAGCCGCTGCCGGTTTACGGAAATGGCCTGCAAGTGCGCGACTGGATGCATGCCGACGACCACTGCGCCGGTCTCATCGCCGCATTCATCCGCGGAGAAAGCGGGAACGTTTACAACCTCGGGGCCCGCTGCGAGCGCACCAATCTCGATCTCGTCCGCCGGATTCTCTCCATCCTAGGAAAGCCGGAGTCGCTCATCCAACATGTCACGGATCGTCCCGGACATGATTGCCGCTATGCGATCGATCCGACCAAAGCTGAGCGCGAACTCGGATGGACGGCCCGCATCGATTTCGAGCGAAGCTTTCCCGAAACCGTTCGTCAACTCGCCTCCGACCTCGCCTGAGCGGATCAGATCACGCCCTGCTCGCGGAGATCTTCGTCCACATCGCTGTAAAACGGCAGCCCATCGCCCGCATCGCGGATTTTCCGGATGCTGCGGCGTACGCCCCTCGCACTGGTGGGGCCGTTGACCTTGTTGGCGATGCCTTCCACGAGAAACGGCACCAGTGCCGCCACACCGAGACCGCCCAGCGCCAGCGCGATTCCCTTGCGGGCTCCACGGTGCATCAGATCGCCCAAAAGCATGCCGGTGGCCGCGCCCAGGAGGGCCGGGGCAACCAGCGCGGTTGTTTCGATCCAATCACGTGAGGTGTCAGCGGAGTCATCAGCCATGCGCGGAATTTACCAGTTAACTTCCGCACGACAACCACGGAAACGAGCCGAGCAAGATTCCGGCTTTTCGTCCGCGCCAAGCCTGCTAGCCTCCCCGCACCATGTCATCTCCGAAAGCGACCTATGCCCTCATCCTCGCCGGCGGCTCCGGAACCCGCTTCTGGCCCCTGAGCCGAAATTCCAAGCCCAAGCAGCTCCTCCAGCTTTTCGGGGATGAGACGCTTCTCGAGCAAACAATCCGCCGCCTCGAAGGCCTCGTCCCGCTGGAAAACATCCTCATTCTCACGAATTCCCTCCAGGTCGAAGGCGTCCGCCAGGTGGCCTCCATGCTGCCCCCGGAAAACATCTTCGCCGAACCCGCGAAACGCGACACCGCCCCAGCCGTCGCGCTCGGCATCGGCCTCGTCGCCGCCCGCGATCCGGACGCGACGATGATCGTCCTGCCCGCTGACCAACTGATCCAGAATGTCGAGGCTTTCCAAAACGTCATGCGCGATGCAGTCGCCGTCGCCGAGGCCTCCGATGGACTCGTCACCATCGGCATCAAGCCCACCTGGCCCTGCCCCTCCTACGGCTACATCGAACGCGGCCCGCGGTCCAGCATCCCTGGGCACAGCTTCGAGAACCCGCCCTACGACGTGAAGCGCTTCCGCGAAAAGCCGAATACCGAACTCGCCGAGCAGTTCCTGGCCCACGGCGGCTTCTCCTGGAACGCCGGGATGTTCGTCTGGTCGATCCCCACCGTCATCCGCCAGCTCTCGATCCACACTCCGCAGCTCGCCGCCTTCATCTCGGAAATGCGGAAGTCGAACGACCTGAACGCCACCATCGACGCCCAGTTTCCCCAGCTCACCCCGATCTCGATCGACTACGCCCTCATGGAAAAAGCCGAGCGCGTCCTCAACATCGAGGCCACCTTCGACTGGGACGACGTCGGTTCCTGGCTGTCCGTCGCGAAGTATCTCGAAGTCACCGGCGACGAAAACCGCACCAACCAGCCGGTCACCGAGATCGACTCGCGGAACAACGTTGTCTTCAACGCCCGCAAAGGCTCCCGGGTCGCCCTCCTCGGCGTCACCGACCTCATCGTCGTCCAGACCGAAGACGGTCTCCTCATCGCCAACCGCCATCAGGCCGACGACATCAAGAAGATCGTCGACATCCTGCCGAAGGAGCTGCTTTGAAGAGGGATAGGAGATTGCAGATAGTAGATCAGAGTATCCCCGATCCCCGATCTCTCGCCATGCATCCCGCCCTTGGCATCGATCACGGCGACGCCCGCATTGGCATCGCCGCGACCGATGACTTCGGCATCCTCGCCCACCCGGTGGAAACGATCGACCGCGCGAAGACCGAGCCGCTGGAGCGCATCGCCGCCATCGTCTCGCAGCGGAAAATCAAGACCCTCGTCCTCGGTCTGCCGGTGCGCATGGACGGCAGCGAAGGCACCTCGGCGGAAAAGGTCCGCGCCTTTGGCGAAAAGCTCCGCCTGCAAGTCCCCGACCTGCCGTTGGTCTTCGTCGATGAAACCCTCACCACCAGCAGCGCCGCCACCAAGCTCCGCGAGGCCGGACGCAATGCGAAGCAGCAGAAGTCCATCATCGACCAGGCCGCCGCCGTCGAGATCCTGAATGCGTGGATGGAAGAGGGAAGAGCATGATGCCAACGGGAACATGGCTTTACCTCACGTCGGTTTACGCTTAATCTTCACCCCATGAAGACCTTGGAAACAGACGCCGAGATCGGGGAGGATGGGGGCCTGAAACTGCTTTCCCCCCTCCCCGCCTGGTTGAAGCCAGGGAAGGCGCATGTCCTGCTGGTGGTGGACGAGCAAACCGAAAATCGCGTCATCCCAAAGGCCGGCAGTTTGAAGGGCTTTCGAATGTCTCCGGACTTCGATGAGCCTCTGGGGGACTTCAAGGATTACATGGGATGAATCTATTGCTGGATACCCATGCCTTGATCTGGTTTCTCGAAGACGATCCGCAGCTCAGCCCGGTCGCACGCCTTGCCATCGAAGATTCAGCGAACCACTGCCATGTCAGCGATGCCACCGCCTGGGAGATCGCCATCAAGCAATCCTTGGGCAAGCTGACCCTTCCGAGACCATTCGAGGTCTTGTTTCCTTTCCAGATTCAACTTCTGGGATTCAAGACTCTCCCGATCCGACACGGTCATCTGCATGAAATCGCCCGGCTTCCATTTCATCATCGGGATCCCTTTGATCGCCTGCTGATCGCCCAATCCAAAGTCGAAGAAATGACTCTCGTCAGCCGAGATCCCCATTTTCATTCCTACGGCATTCCAATCCTGTGGTGATTCGCATCCCGCTTCGGTGTTCTCTTCGTTTCGAATTTAGTGCTTAGAATTTAGAATTTCCGCCACCGTGCGCCTCAAACTCACCATCTCTTACGACGGACGCGCCTTCGAAGGCTGGCAGTCCCAGGCCGGAAACAACACCGTCCAGGACCACCTTCTAAAAGCCCTAGCAGATACGGCCAAGGAACCTGTTAGACTTCAAGGCTCGGGCCGCACCGATGCGGGCGTCCACGCGCTGGCCCAGGTTGCCCATTTCGATGCGCCGGATCATCTGACGATGAACCCCTACAACTGGGTGCCGGCCCTCAATACCAAGCTCCCCGCCGCGATCCGCGTGCTTCAGTGCGAGGAGGTCGCGGCGGATTTCCATGCCCGCTTTTCCGCCACCGGAAAGACCTACCGCTACGATCTCTGCACCGATCCCATCCTCTCGCCCTTCAAGGCTGGCTTCGCCTGGCACGTGCCGCGCCTGCTCGATGCCGGGGCTTTGGTCGAGGCCCTGGACGTCCTGAAAGGCACCCACGACTTCCGCGGCTTCGCGGCCAACCGTGGCAATGAGACGCCGGACACCGACTACGTCCGCACCATTCACGCCGCCGATCTCGAAACGCTGCCCGACGGCTACCGGATCACCTTTTCCGGCAACGGCTTCCTCTACAAGATGGTCCGCCTTCTAACAGGTGCCGCGATTCACTCCGCCCAAGGCCGTCTGCGCCTCGGCGACCTCGCCCGCCTCCTCGACCAACCCCCGGAACTCCCCCACGGAAAGTCCCCCCTCTGCGCCCCCGCCGACGGTCTTTTCCTGCAGGAAGTGCGATATGAAGAGTGAATCGTGAGTAGTGAGGCGATCAAGGACTCTCAACTCTCTTCCCTGACCCCTCACTTCAACTGACCTCTGGCCCCTTACTTGGGCTCATTCCCCGGCTTCCACTTGATGTTGCAACCACTGCTCGGATAAGGCCGCGCCAGAGGCTCCTCGCCTGCCAGCATCCGTCTAACAGCTTCAGCAAGATCGCCGCCATGAGGCTCCATACCGCTGCGCGGACGCGAGTCGTCAAACTGCCCGGCATAGGCCAGTCGAAGCGCGGCATCGAAGAGGAAAAAGTCCGGTGTGCAGGCCGCCGAATAGGCCTTTGCCACCTCCTGGGTCTCATCCACAAGATAAGGAAAATTCCAGCCATGCTTCGCCGCGAATGCGGGCATGAACTCGGGTGCATCGGTCGGGTATTTCTCCCAGTCGTTCGACATGATCGCCACCGTGCCCACTCCGCGATCCAGGATCTCGGTGGAAAATTTTCCAAGCGCGTCGGCGAGATGGATCACGAAAGGACAGTGGTTCGAGGCGAAGACCACCAGCAGCCCGCCCGGCCCGACCACATCGCTGGGCGACACGAACCGACCGTCAGGAGTCGGCAGGGAAAAGTCCGGCGCGATCGCACCGGGTTTCAGGACGAATGTTGAGAGCACTTCAGCCATGTTTCGAAGATAGCGCGGTTCCGGACTTCGGCAAAGGGCGATTCGACGGCGGATGCTTCAGGATTTCCCTTTGCGACCGTGGCCGGAAGCCGTTCATTCGGGGCGCACCATGCTTCCCGAGCTGACAGCCGACGACCGCGAACGCTACTCGCGCCATCTCCTCATCCCCGGTGTGGGCGAGGAGGGTCAGCGGAAGTTGAAGGGAGCCTCCGTGCTGATGATCGGCACCGGTGGACTCGGCTCGCCCGCCGCGCTCTACCTTGCCGCCGCTGGGGTGGGACGGATCGGACTCGTCGATCCGGATGTCGTCGATCGCTCAAACCTCCAGCGCCAGATCGTTCATGGCGAAACCTGGGTCGGAAAGTCGAAGCTCGACAGCGCCGCCGCCCGGCTACGCGAGCTTTCCCCGAACCTTCAACTCGACCTCCACCGCACCCGCTTCACGGCGGACAACGCGATCGAACTCGCCACGCCCTACGACCTCATCGTCGATGGCTCCGACAACTTTCCCACACGCTTCCTTTCCAACGACACCGCCTTCTTCCTGAAGAAGCCGAACGTCTTCGGATCGATCTTCCGCTTCGACGGCCAGGTCACCGTTTTCGCCCCGCACCTCTGCGGGCCCTGCTACCGCTGCCTGCTGCCGTCCCTGCCACCGCCCGGCGCGGTGCCTTCGTGCAACGAAGCCGGGGTCCTCGGCGTGCTGCCGGGCATCATCGGCTCGCTCCAGGCCATGGAGGCCATCAAGCTGCTGCTCGCCCTCGGCGAAATTCCGCTCGGAAAACTCACCTGCTACGATGCCCTTCGTAGTTCATTCCGCGTCCTCACCCTGCGTCGCGACCCCGCCTGCAGGCTCTGCGGCGACTCTCCTTCCATCCACTCCGTCTCCAATCCCGAAACCCTCGCCTCCCCTTCCTGCGACATGAACTCCGATCTTCCTACCATCTCCATCTCCGATCTCAAGGCCCGCCTCGACGCTGGCTTCGACGGACTCCTCATCGACGTCCGCGAGCCCGATGAGCACGCCGTCGCCCACATCGAAAGCAGCCGCCTCATCCCCCTCGCCACCCTGCCCGACGCCCTTCCTGGCTTGGACAAGAACCAGGAAATCCTCGTCCACTGCAAAGCCGGCGGCCGCTCCGCCCGCGCCGTCCAGGCCATGCTCGACGCCGGTTTCACCAACGTCACCAACGTCGCCGGTGGCATGGACGCGTGGTTGAAGCTCTAAACCCTGGAGTGCGGCGGGAAGTGCAACGCCGCGCCGCTTTCAGGTGAGGGTTAGAGGTGCGCCTGTTTTCGTATCGATTCGGGAGTTCTTCGGTGAATGACCGTCGGCTGCCCGAACTTGCAGTTGCGGGATGGTTGATGGCTGAAGATTCTTGCTACTAAATCCATCGTAAAAAACCTGCCTCTCACCACTCGCCTGTCTCCGGGTTCCACGTCGCCATGCGGCGTTGGATTTCCTCGGGAGAGACGTTTTCGATGTGGGTGCAGACGGCCCAGCGGAATCCGTACGGATCGCAGAGCATCGCGCTGCGTTCGCCCCAAGGGTAGCTGGTGGGTGGTCGCAGCAGCTCCGCTCCGGCGGCGACGGCCTGGGCAGTGAGCGCATCACAATCCGACACGTAGAGATTCAGGCTCAGCGGACAGCCGCCGACCGCTTGCGGACTGACCGCACCCCAGGCGGGATCCTCATCGCAAAACATGACGATCGAGTCACCAATCTGGAACTCGCCGTGCATCACGCCGCCATTTGCATCGGGCATGCGGAAGCGCTCCACCGCGTTGAAGGCTCTCTGATAGAACGCGAGCGCGTCGTTGGCCCCACGCAGATTGAGCGAGGGAGTGAGCGTGTTGTATCCTTCGGGTACTCCGGGTTGATTCATGAGGATGGTTGTTTGACCTGAAGAATCGCGTTTCGTCAATCCGGGG
>JAIYDT010000074.1 GCA_027487355.1 Verrucomicrobiaceae bacterium | reverse complement strand
TCCACGTCGGCAGGTTGCCACTGTGACTTCACCCGTGCCGACATGCTCTCCCTTCACAACGCGCTGGATTTCTATCAGTTGGAAACCGGCTCGTTTCCGACCACCGAGCAGGGCCTCAAGGCCTTGATCAAGAAGCCGACCATCGCCCCGGTTCCATCCAATTGGATCCCGATCATGAAGCAGGACTCACTTGATCGCTGGGGGCGTCCGTATGCCTACCGCTATCCGGGACGCAAGGATCCCTCCAAGCCGGAAGTTTATTCTGTCGGGGCAGATGGCATCGAGGGCAACGAAGATGACATCCATTTGGACGACAACTGAGTATCCTAAAAGCCAAGCCAAGCACTCATCATGAATCCGGAAGAATTCACTCTTTCATCCCCAAAAGCCCGAGGCAAAAGCGGGGCCACAATTGTCTCAATCATCACCTACCTTGGAGCGGCGGCACTTTTCGGATTGGTTGTGCTCCTTGCGATCTTTCTGCTGCGGCCACCCTGCAGTTCAGCAAAACTCAGTCAGGTCAACGCCGACTTCCAATCGATTCACCGCGCCCTTGACATGTATAAACTGATCGGCGGCTGCTACCCGACCACAGCTCAGGGTCTCAAGGCTCTCATCGAAAAGCCATCCAGCGACCCCGTGCCGGCCAAATGGCGGCAGACCATGGAAATGGAACCCATGGATCCGTGGAAAAGCCCCTATGTCTACAAGTTCCCAGGTTCCAAGGATCCCACCAACCCGGAGCTCATCAGCAAAGGCCCGGACGGCATCGAGGGCAACGAGGACGACCTCAGCAGCCAGGACCCCTGATCCGACTTCATTCTCCCCCCTTCGATGTTCAATGTTGGACGTTCGACGTTCGATGTTCATCCTCCCCTCGTGGCCGCCTACGTCATCTCCCTGCCTGCGCTTGAGCGCAACGCCCGTATCCTCCGCGAAACCGCCGACGCCGCCGGGTGCCGGATCGTGCTCGCGCTGAAAGGTTTCTCCTGCTGGAAGTCCTTCGATGTGATCCGTCCCTACCTCGATGGCTGCTGCGCCTCCGGTCTGTGGGAAGGCATGCTCGCCCGCGATCATTTCGGCAAGCACATCGTCACCTACTCGCCCGGCTACACCGAGGACGACATCCGCCAGCTCTGCGAGTTCACCCACCACCTCGACTTCAACTCGCTGTCGCAGTGGTTCCGCTTCCGCGAAATCGTGATGGCCCACCCGCGTTTCGAGAGCGGCGAGCTCCTCTGCGGCCTGCGCATCAACCCGCAGTGCTCCACCGGCGATACCCCGCTCTACGACCCCTGTGTCGCTGGCTCGCGACTCGGCATCACTGCGGACCAACTCGAAGGCGAGGATCTAACAGGTCTTTCCGGCCTGCATTTCCACACGCTCTGCGAACAGAACTCCGACGACCTCGAAAAGACCCTCGTCGCGGTCGAGGAGAAGTTCGGCCACCTCCTGCGCTCGCCGCAGTTCACCTACCTCAACATGGGCGGCGGCCACTGGATCACCAAGCCCTTCTATGATCGCGAGCGCCTCATCCGCCTGGTGAAGGAAACCCGAGCCAGATACGACGTCGAGGTCTGGCTGGAGCCCGGCGAAGCCGCCGCCATCCACACCGGCGTGCTGCGCTCCGAGGTGCTCGATGTCTTCGACTCCGCCGGCCACAAGCTCGTCATCGTCGACATCTCCGCCACCGCCCACATGCCGGATGTACTGGAAATGCCGTATCGGCCGGACGTGTTCCTTGTTGAAAGTTCCAAGGTCCGAGTTCCAAGTTCCAACGAAGAGAAGACGCCAGCCGTGACATTCGAAGGCGAGCGCTATGTCCCAGCGATGGAGAAATCCGAAATTCTTCACCGTCTCGGCGGACCGACCTGCCTGGCGGGTGATGTCACGGGCGATTTCGCCTTTCCCCGTGCACTCGTTCCCGGTGACGTGCTGGTCTTCGACGACATGGCCCACTACACGATGGTGAAAACGACGACCTTCAACGGCGTCAAGCATCCAGACATCGTGCTCCAGCATGAGGACGGAACCCTCGAAACCATCCGCGAATTCAGCTACCCGGATTTCCGGGATCGCCTGGCTTAGGAATCCAAGACCATGAGCACCCCAGACGATTTGATCATCTATTGGCCTTTGGCCTATTCGCTCCTCACCATGCTGCTACAGATCCCTACAGCCATCATCTTCTTTCAGGACCGCCATGCGTCCACCTGGCTGGCTTTGATTGGAAGTTTGATGGGAGCACCGATTGCCTTCACTAATCTGATGATCGGTCTTGTTACGCAATCCTATCATTCAGAGCCTCGCCACGATTGGGAGTCCGTGATGAACACCCTCTCGTATGTCTCTGCAATGGGCCTCATCATGTTCGCCTCCGGAATGCTCTGGATCGCCCTTCGCCGCCGCAACCTCTCCGCCCGCATCGCCGAGCTGGAACAGATCCTCGCGGCCCAGAATTCCCGGCTTCAATAACCTGGAAAGACAAGCCGCCCATCCGGACCCGAGGTCATTCGTCCATTTCCGGTCCCCATAGATTGATCGGCACTCCTTCAGGATTGCTGAAAATCCAAGGAGACAGCCCGCCCGAATGATCTATCTCTCCATTCTGATTTTCACGCACTGCCGCAGCACCGCCACGAAGACGGGCTCGACGGTCTGATTGCGCAGCCCGTCAACCGCCTTCCCCGCAGCGGTGGCCAGCCGGTGCTCTCTTGCTTGTTCCGACGGGCGGCGAGCTTCGCGGCATGGACGGCGCTTTCTACCTCGAAGCGGTCCACAACTTCCAAACTGACCCTGGCAGTTTGAGGAGCAGTCTCTGAACTCTACTGAAATCGAGGCTCGCATCACGGGAAGTCGATGAACTCGAGGAAGGGCATCCATCCTACAAAAGCAGCATGGGAATGCCGAGATCCAGCTGATGTCAGTGCCACTCGCGTCAGCGCCAGATCGAGCGAAGCGTGTGGACCCGCAGGGACTCGAATCTGGCCTCGCCGCCGGTGGCGATCAGGCGGACCGGCTTCGCGTCATCGCGCTGCCGCAGGTAGCGTCCGGTGTAGGAGCCGTTCACGAAGACCTCCATTGATACGGTGTCGACGAACAACCTGAGGTTCAGCCTGCCATTGACTGGCTCCTGGGGTCCTTCCATGCCGCTGAAGCCCTGATCCGTCTTTCTCCAGATGGCCGGGACATTGTCGAAGACCATCAAGCCCATTTCCGAAGCAGTGGATGCAGTGTCGATCACCGCCTCGACCTCGAAGGATCCCGCGCGGAAGTCCGCCAGCGGATCCTGATCCCCATCCTTGAAGACCAGATCCTTCCACTCCTTTGTTTCATCACGCAGGGAAACGACTTCAGGGACTGGCTCGATGTGAAGTCGAAGTCCGCCCTTCGAATCCTTCTCTAATGAAAACTCCATCGGCAGGGTCATCTGGAGGTTGAAAGGTGCGCCTTCAAGTCCCCCGCTGTCCCGCATCCAGCCGATGTGGACCCGCCTTCCACCAGGTGCGCCGTTGTAGGTTTGGCCAGCGTAGGCCGCTCCGAAGTACTGCCGCTGCGGAGGAGATTGTGGCGTGAAACTCCTGCCATCAAAGCCGCCCAGAACATATCTCCCGTTCGCGCCCCATGCGACCCAGCGGGAATTCTTCGAATCACCCTCCACCGGGAGTTCAAACAGATCCGGGCACTCCGAACTTCCCGGGATATGGAATCCGCCGACCGGGCTCCAGTTTGCGAGCCCCTTCGAGGAATAGATGCCATACTCATCTCCATCGAGATAGAGCGCCATCACCCAGGTCTTCGTCGGCTCATGCCAGAACACCTTCGGATCGCGATTCTCCGCGACCCGGTGTGGCACCACCGGATTGCCCTTGAACTTGTGGAAGATCGGGCCGCTGTCCTCGTTGAGAGCCAGGCCTTGAGTGGTTCTGATTCCCGGGACATGACTCCGGGTTCCCTCCGCCGTGTAGAACAGGGCCATTGCCTGTTCGCCCTTGATCGGAAATCCAACCTGATCGCGCGTCGCGAGAACGGCCGAACCGGAATACATGTAGCCTTCCGCGTCGGGAAACAGTGCATCGGGCTTTTCCTTCCAGTGAAAGAGATCCGTACTGGAGGCGTGGCCCCAGTGCATGTTGTCCCAGCCGGTGTTGTAGGGATTGTGTTGATAGAACAGATGCCAGGTTCCATTTTCCCAAACCAGACCGTTGGGGTCGTTGAGCCATCCACGCCTGCTGGTGAAATGGTACTGCGGCCGTAGTGGTTCACAGTAGAGTGTCTCCTCACCGGGATAAGTGTCTGAAATGGCCACCATTTCCCACGACTTCTTCGAGGCCTGGGGAAGATCCGAGGTCACCGTGATCGTACGACCCTGATAGTCGGGGAGATCGGTGAACACCCAGAAGTCCGGAGTCTCCGAAAGGGCGATGTTCACGCAGGCCAGCGGCTTCTGCTCACCATCGAGGGTGAGGAAAAACCGGTTCCTTCCCGAGAGATTCCGTGTGACCGGCCACACCAGATAGCGGCTGCTGATCTTGAGCTCCTTGCGGACATCCATCCTCGCGGGCAGGTCACTCTGGACGATCTGATCCACATTCACGTGCCCCCAGGTCCCCTTTCGGGCATCGACGATTTCCAACGTCACCTGCTTCCCCTCCAACCCGGCGAGATCCCAGGTCTTCCATTCGAGCCTCTCGCTGCCCCCCGGCACCACATTGGTTCCTGTGGCGCTGTGGAGAACCTTTCCATCGGAAAGCAGGTTCATGCAGGTCTCGCCCGCAAAGCCACCACCGCCGATCAGGAAATTCAGATATCTGCGTCCGATCTTGAAGGGGGCCGAAACCAACCTGCCGGTGGACTCATCGCCGCGTTGATAGCTGTTCACCAATCCACGGCCCTGAAAGCCGGTGACCGCCATTTGGCCATTCAATGCGCCAGTCGCCGGAGCATTTCCAAAGGCATCTCCCGTTGCCTTCCAGTCGCCGAAGACTTCGGTCTCGAATCCATCCACCACGAGATCCTCCCCGGCGGACAGCGCCCCTGTCAAAAGCGGCAAGACGGCGAGGAACAGGCTGGGGATGGAAGGTAACATGCTCCATCTCCCTACCAGCCGCATCTTGAGGTGCTTTCAGCTCCAAGTTCCACAACACAAAAAACGCCCGGAGTCTCCTCCGGGCGTTCTTGAAAAATCGGACTTGAAACCGATCAGCGCGAGTAAAGCTCGACGATGAGCTGCTCGTTGACCTGCGGGTCGATGTCGGAGCGTTCTGGAACGCGGGCGACGACGCCTTCAAGCTTGTCGCGATCAACCGTGAGCCAATCAACAAGTGGAACCGACTGGGTCAGGTCCATCATGCGGAGGGCGAACTGCTGGGAGGACGGCTTGGCGCCGACCTTGATCACGTCGCCCGGCTTCACCTGGAAGGAGGCGATGTCCACCGTGCGGCCGTTCACAAGGATGTGGCCGTGGTTGACGAGCTGACGGGCAGCCTGACGGGTGTTGCCGTAGCCGAGGCGGAAGCAAACGTTGTCGAGGCGGAGTTCCAGGATCTGGAGAAGAATGGTGCCGGTCACACCACGACGGCGGGCGGCTTCTTCATAGTACTTGCGGAACTGGCTTTCGAGGACGCCGTATTGGAAACGGAGCTTCTGCTTCTCGCCAAGGGCGACGGAGTATTCGCTCTTCTTCTTGCGACCCGCGCGGATGCCATGCTGGCCCGGCGGGAAGTTGCGGCGCTCGAGGGATTTGGAAGGACCGAAGAGAGCCACGCCGAAGCGGCGGCTGATCTTGGTGCGGGGACCGGTGTAACGTGCCATGATCGTTTAAAAGTTGGAATTGATTACACGCGGCGAGCCTTCTTGGGGCGGCAACCGTTGTGCGGGATCGGGGTGACATCCTTGATCGCGCTGATTTCAAGGCCAAGGCCCTGAACGGCACGGACGGCAGCCTCACGGCCGGAGCCGGGGCCTTTGACGCGGACTTCGACTTCCTTCAAGCCGTGGCCCATCGCCTGACGACATGCGTCCTGCGAAACCACCTGCGCGGCGTAAGCCGTGCTCTTGCGGGAACCCTTGAAGCCCATCTTGCCGGCGCTCGACCAGCCGATCGAGTTGCCATTGGCGTCGGTGACGCTGACAAGGGTGTTGTTGAAGGTGGCAGTGACATGAACGATCCCGCGGGTAACGTTCTTGGAGCCCTTGGCCTTGTGAATCTTGATTTCCTCTTCGCCACCGGCGATTTCGGCAAAGATGTCGCGCTTCTGCTCCTTCTTGGGAGCTTCGGCAGCCACTTCAGGGGCGGCGGCAGCGGCAGGAGCCGGAGCGGCGGCCGCAGGAGCGGGAGTTTCGATGGGGGCAGCCGTTTCCTGAGCCGTGATTTCTTCGTCAGACATGTTCGTAAGGTGCTACTGGTTACTTCTTGACGCCCACGGTCTTCTTCTTGCCCTTGCGGGTGCGGGCGTTGGTGCGGGTGCGCTGGCCACGAACGGGCAAGCCGCGCTTGTGACGGATGCCGCGGTAGCAGTTGATGGAGGTGAGGCGCTTGAGCTGCGATTGCTTCTCACGGCGAAGGTCACCCTCGATGAGGACTCCCTCAGCCTGGATCACCTGGGCGATCTTGACGAGCTGCTCTTCGGTCAGCTGACCGGTGCGGATGTTGGGGTCGATTCCAGCGTGGTCGAGGACCTTCGCTGCAGTCGACCTGCCGATACCAAACATGTAGGGAAGCGACGCTTCGATGCGCTTCTCGTTTGGAATTTCGATGCCTAGGATGCGTGCCATGGGTGCGGTATTTTTCGCGTGTACCCGCTAGTCCGGAATTGTCCGAATTCGCCGCGGGGCGCGTGGTTTAGCAGACCGCATCTTACTGGCAAGAGGGAAATCGCAAATTATCACGACATTCATGGGACCCTGATCAAACCCTTTCGTGCGAAGATCCCATTTCGACCCAAGGAGGCATGTGGGTCGGCAATGTTTGAAGAATCTGCACCGATCACGACTCGACAAAACGGGTCGGGCACCTAGCGTCGCTTTGGTTTTGCAATTGTACCCATGGAATCTCCGATCGACCCCGCCTATCAGCTGCCGCCCGACGATGTTGCCGCCATCGACGAACTTGGAAAAACCTACAAGGCATTCCGCGAGGAGCTTGGCAAAGTGATCGTCGGCCAGGAGCAGGTCATCGAACTTCTCGCCATTTCGCTCTTCGCCAAGGGCCACGCGCTCCTGATGGGGGTTCCCGGACTTGCCAAGACCCTCTTGGTTTCCTCCGTGGCCCGGACCTTCGACCTGTCCTTCAACCGCATCCAGTTCACTCCCGACCTGATGCCAGCCGACATCACCGGCACCGACATCATTCAGGAAAGCGGCGTCGGCGGCAAACGCGAGTTCGAGTTCATCAAGGGTCCGGTGTTCGCCAACATCGTCCTCGCCGACGAAATCAACCGCGCCCCGGCCAAGACCCAGTCCGCCATGCTTGAGGCGATGCAGGAAAACAAGGTCACCGTGCTTGGCCAGACCTACACCCTCCAGCCTCCGTTCTTCGTCCTCGCAACCCAGAACCCGATCGAACAGGAAGGCACCTATCCCCTCCCCGAAGCCCAGCTCGACCGCTTCATGTTCCTCATCGAGGTCGGCTACCCTTCCGCCGACGAGGAAAAGCGCATCGCCCGGGAAACCACCGGCAACAAGAAGGCCGACCTTTCCAAGCTACTCAATGGCGAGACGGTCCTCGCCTTCCAGCAACTCGTGCGCCGCGTGCCGGTTCCCGAGCACCTCTATGACTACGCGGTGAAAATCGTCCGCAAGACCCGCCCGGATCAGCCCGAGTCCCCCCAGTGGGTCAAGGACTGTGTCGGTTGGGGTGCCGGACCGCGAGCCGTGCAGTATCTCATCCTCGGGGCGAAGTCCCGTGCCGCCCTGCGCGGTGCCTACATGGCCTCGCTCGAAGACATCGAAGCCATCGCCTCTTCCGTTCTCGGTCATCGCGTGATCACCAACTTCGCCGCCGAGTCCCAAGGCATGACCTCGAAAAAGATCGTCGAACGCCTGCTCAAGGAAATGCGCGAAGAATGAAATACGATTTCCTCGACAGCGCCCTGCTTTCCAAACTCGGTTCCCTGCCCGTCGAGTCGCGCACGCCGATGATCGGAAACGTGGCTGGCAAGCACAAGTCGCCCCACCGCGGCTCGTCGGTGGAGTTTGCCGAGTATCGGAAATACGTCGCCGGTGACGACACCCGTCGGCTCGACTGGAAGGCCTACGCCCGTTCCGACCGCTATTACATCAAGGAATTCGAGGCCGACACCAACCTCCGCGCTTATTTCGTGGTCGATACCTCCGGCTCGATGGCCTTCAGCGGCAAGGCCGAGCCGAAGATCCAATACGCGAGGAGGATCGCTGCCTCGCTTTCCTACCTACTCGTCAACCAGGGCGACGCCGCCGGCCTCTCGGTCTGCACCGACAAGCTCCACCTCGAGGTCCCGCCAAGCCGTCGCCCCGCCCACCTCGACCGACTTTTCACCACCCTCGGCTCGCTCGATCCATCGGGCGATACCGGCCTCGTTCCGGCCCTTCACACCATCGCGGAAAAAATCGGCCAGCGCGCGCTCATCGTCATCCTTTCCGACCTCTTCACCGATCCCGACCAGCTCGCCGACGCCCTCCAGCACCTTCGCTACCGCAAGCACGACGTCTGCGTCTTCCACCTCCTCGACCCGCAGGAGATCGGCTTCGAGTTTGATCGCCCGCACCGCTTCGTCGATCTCGAGGATGGCACCGTCCTGGTCGCCGAGCCAAACCTCATCGCCGAGGAATACCACACCGCCCTGCGCGAGTTCCTCACCAAGGTCCGCGACGTCTGCCACGACGCCAACGCCGGCTATCAGTTGGTCACCACGGACACGCCGATGGAGGAGCTGCTGCGTGGGTTCCTGATGGGGAGACTTTCGAAGAGAAAACACTGATGGGAATGACTAATGACTAAATCCTAATGACTAATGGAAGAGGCCAGATTTGATCTTGAGGAACGCACATTTCAGTTTGCGCTGGCGGTCAGGCATTGTGTTGCCGGACACCGCTGGAGCCGCGCTCAGTGGCGCGACATCGATCAGATCCTCCGTTCTTCCGGCTCGGTCGCGGCAAACTACGTCGAAGCCGACAATGCCGTCTCAAAGCCAGACTTCATCTACCGCATTGGCGTTTCCAAAAAGGAATGCGTCGAAACCCGCCTCTGGCTCCGTCTCCTCGGAGCAACCACTTCAGAAGAATCCGTCAAAGAATCCCTGCGCCAACTCTACAAAGAAGCCGACGAACTCATCCGAATTTTCGCCGCCATTCTCCGCAAGTCCCAGTGACCTCTTTTTAGTCATTAGGATTTAGTCATTAGTCATTCTCTTCCGGTGTCCTTTCTCCAACCATTCCTCCTCTGGGGCCTGCTCGCTGCGAGCATCCCCATCATCATCCACCTGCTGAACAAGCGTCGTCACAAGACGATCAAGTGGGCGGCGATGCAGTTCCTGCTGAAGGCCACCCGTGAGTCACGCGGCAAGAAGAAGCTGCGCCACATCCTGATCCTCACCTGCCGCGCCCTCGGCATCGCGGCCCTCGCCACCGCTGCCGCAAGGCCGATTGTCTCCGGACTTCTGGGTTGGGGAAATGGTCGGGTCGATGTCGTCGTGCTGCTCCTCGACCGCTCCACCAGCATGGAGCTGAAGCCGGGCGATGGCTACGATTCCCGGCGCAAGGTCGTGGTGGAAAAGGTGCGCGACACCCTCAAGGACCTCGGTGGAGCCCGGCTCGTGCTGATCGACAGCGCCAGCGGCCAGGCCCAGGACGTGCCATCGCCCGAGGCTCTCACAGACCTTTCCTCGACCGCCGCGACCGACACCGCCACCGACCTTCCAGCGCTGGCCACCAAGGCAGCCGAGTTCCTGGCGGAAACGCCCGGCCGCGCCGAAGTCTGGATCGCCACGGACCTCCAGGCCTCGAATTGGAAGGCCGATGACGAGCGCTGGGCCTCCGCCCGGGCCGCTCTAACAGCGCTGCCGCAGAAGCCTTCCATCCGCGTGCTTGGACTCACCGGCCCCACCGCCTCGAACACCTCGCTTCGCCTCGCTTCCTCGCGTCGCAGCGGAGACCAGCTCGTCCTCGACATGGAAATCTCCCGTGCCGAGAACGCCCGTGGCACGGTGAACATACCGCTCACCGTCAACCTGAACGGCTCCCGCTCGACCGAAAGCCTCACCCTCAACGGCCAGTCGCTGCGCTTTCAAAAACGCATCACCCTTCCCACCGGCAGCGACACCGGCCACGGCTGGCTTTCGATCCCCGCCGACGGCAACGAGCGCGACAACGCCGCCTTCTTCGCCTACGGCCCGAACCGCCCGATCAAGAGCATCGTGGTCGCACCCAGCGGAGAGTCCGCCGGCTACCTGCAACTTTCCGCCGCTCCTCCCGGCTTCGGAAACCAATCGGTCACCCGCCTTGATCCCGCCAAGGCCGCCACGCTCGCGACCAGCGACACCTCGCTCGTGATCTGGGTCGCCCCACTGCCTACCGGCCCGACCGCCGATGTCCTCCAGAGCTTCCTCGCCGCCGGAGGTCAGGTTCTTTTCCTCCCACCCGGCCAGGGCTCCGACACCACCTTCCTCGACTTGAAATGGTCGCAACCCTCCGAGGCCCCGCTCGGAAAATTCTTCATCCTCAAGGACTGGAACCACGACGACGGCCCGCTGCGCGACGGCATCGATGGCACCCAGCTCCCGGCCGACCGACTCCGTGCGATCAAGCGCCAGATCCCGATCGGCGATGCCGCTCCACTCGCCCGATGGGACGACACCGAGCCCTTCCTCGTCCGCCGCATCGTCGAGCGTGGCACCGCCTGGTTTGCCGGATCGATTCCAGATTACACCTGGTCGAACCTCGGCGACGCCGATGTGCTGCTGCCACTGATCCAGCGTCTGGTCGCCGTCGGAGCCGAGCGCTTCGACGCCTCCTACCTGACCACCGTCGGCAGCGAGGGTTCGAAACTCCTTCCCGGAGAAACCCGAACCCGCCTCGACGACTATGGCACTCCCGACCCCGCAAACGCCGCCTACGAAGCGGGTGTCTTCAAGCTCGGCGACCGACTTCTCGCCTTCAACCGGCCCGCCGCCGAAGACGGCCCGGAAGTTGCCAGCAAGGAAGCCCTAGACACCAGTCTCAGCGGCACCGGCTACACCCTCTTCGAGCAGGCAGGAAAGCCCGGCGACAGTGCCGTGTCCAAGGACGTCTGGCGCGCCTTCCTCATCGCCATGCTCTTCTTCCTGATCTCCGAGGCCATCCTCTGCCTCCCGAAAAAGACGGTCGAGTCTTCCCTCCCCACCCGCCCCGGAGCCAAAGCCACCGCCTGAGCCTCTTCCATTTGTCATTAGGAAATTAGTCATTAGTCATTTCTACATCTTGTCCTTCTCCATCTCCAACCTCCACTTCTCGCCCACCCCGGTGACCCTGACCATCGGGTTGCTGGCACTGGCGGTCATTCTGGTGCTCTCGGTGCTGTCGTGGAAACGCAGCCCGCACCGGCGTCGCACCGCCATCCTCGAAACGCTGCGAGTCGTTTCCACCCTCCTCGTCGTCCTGCTGCTTTGGAAGCCGGAGTGGCTGACGATCACCCACCCGCAGACCAAGCCGCGCATCGCGATTCTTTGGGACGACTCGAAGTCGATGACCACCGTCGATGCCGCCCTGCCGCCCTCGCTTTCCGACAAGGCCACCATCGTTTCCCGCGCCGACTGGGTGAAGAAGGCCCTCGGCAGCGATCTTTGGAAGCCGCTTGAGGCGAACGGCGTCAACGAAGTGCTGACCCAGCCCTTCTCCACCGCCCCGACCGAGGACCCCAGCGGCACCGCCGGGACCGACATGACCACGCCCATCGAAGGTCTGCTCGAACAGGAGGACAACCTCCGCGCCGTCGTGATGATCGGCGACGGCGATTTCAACCTCGGCCAGCCTCCGGTCTCCGCCGCACAACGGATGAAACTGCGTGGCATCCCGCTCTTCACCATCCCGGTCGGCAGCTCCGTGCGGCTGCCCGACCTCGATCTCCTGAACGTCACCGCGCCCACCTACGGCATCGTCGGGGAAAACGTGCAGATCCCCTTCACCATTCGTTCCTCCCTCGACCGCGAGGTCCGCACCGTGGTCCGGCTCCGCGATGAGCAGGGCCGCGAGCGGACCAAGGACATCACCCTCGCCCCCGGTGTGGAGACCTACGACTCCATCCTCTGGAAACTCGAAAAGGAAGGCAGCGCCACGCTCGAACTCTCGATCCCCGTCGCCAACGGTGAACGCGTGGAGTCTAACAACTCGAGAAAGTTCAACATTTCCGGCCGCCCGGAAAAGATCCGCGTGCTGGTCGTGGAATCCAATCCCCGCTGGGAATACCGCTACCTCCGCAACGCCCTCTCGCGCGATCCCGGCGTCGAGCTTTCCTGCCTGCTCTTCACGCCGCAGCTCGGACTCGGTGAAGGCCACGACTACATCAGCGAGTTTCCTTCGAAACTCCAGGATCTCGCAAAATACGACGTCATCTTCCTCGGCGACGTCGGCGCGGTGCCCGGCCAGCTCACCAAGGAGCAATGCGAACTCATCCGTGGCCTCGTCGAGAACCAGGCCTCCGGCGTGGTCTTCATGCCCGGTCCACAGGGCAACCAGTTCTCCTTCCTCGACACCGCCCTCTCCGACCTGATGCCGGTGGTGCTCGATGAAACCCAGAAGACCGGATTTTCCGAGGGCATCCCCTCCCCGCTCAACCTTACCTCCGAGGGCCGTGGCTCGCTGCTCACCATGCTGGGCGACACCGAGGATGAGAACCCGCAGATCTGGCGTCGCCTCCCCGGCTTCTACTGGCATGCCCCCGTCGTGAAGGCGAAAGGCGGCACCGAGGTTCTTGCCGTCCATGGCAACCGCCGTGGCAAGTTTGGTCCCGTGCCGCTGCTCGTCACCAAGGCCGCCGGCAATGGCAAGGTCCTCTTCATGGGCATCGACTCCGCCTGGCGTTGGCGCAAGGGCGTGGAAGACCTTTATCACTACCGCTTCTGGGGCCAGGTCGCCCGCTGGATGTCCTATCAACGGAACATGGCCTCCGGCCAGCGTGTCCGACTCTATTTCACACCCGAGCGCCCCACTCCAGGCGATGCCGTCACCCTCAACGCCAACGCCTTTGATCCCAATGGAGCCCCGCTTCAGAACGGCACCGTCGCGGTCGATGTCACCGCTCCCGATGGCAAGACCCAGCGGGTGGAACTCCAGGCCAACAACGCCGCCTGGGGAGCCTTCACGGGTCGCTTCAAGATCGAGGGCCCCGGGGCCTGGAAACTCCGCGCCACTGCCGGAGGAGCCGAGGACAAGCCGGTCGAAACCACCATCCTCGCCCAAGGCATCCAGATCGAAAAAACCGGCCAGCCCGCCCGTCCGGAAGTCTTCGCGGAAATGGCGAAGGTCGCCCACGGTCGCTCGATCCAGCCCGATCAGCTCGGCGATCTGGTGAAGGAAATCCGCGCCCTGCCCGAACCACGCCCGCTTGAGAACCGCATCCAGCTCTGGTCCCACTGGGCCGCCGTCGCCGCTGTGGTGCTGCTGTTGGGCATCTTCTGGACTGGCCGGAAATTCAACGGGGCGTTCTGAGAAACTGCTCAAGGCCTCGTGCTCCCCGTTTTTTCCGCAGAGACGCGGAGGGAAGAGGAGTTCACTGAGCCCGATTCATTGGGCCTTCTCAATCCACTCGGCGCTTCCTCTGCGCCTCTGCGGAGAGAAAAGCAGGCCAGGCTCTACGGCTTCGATTTTCAGCCTTGCTGGTCAATCGCCTAACAGGCCCTTCAAGCCACCGAAGAAGTTCCCGAGTTCCTCCTGCGAGGCCTCGGCTCCCAGGATGTCGTCGTAGGTGGTGTGGATGAGGTGCTCGTCGCTGAGCTCGGTGATGAAACTGCTGGACTGGCAATGCGTGCGCTCGCCCCATTTCGTACGATAGGCGCAGTAGGTCATCGTGAGTTGCTCGCGGGCGCGGGTGATGCCGACGTAGAGAAGCCGCCGCTCCTCATCGCGCGTGCCTTCGAGGATGCTGCGCTTGTGCGGCAGGATCCCCTCCTCCAGCCCGACGAGATAGACGATGGGAAATTCGAGGCCCTTCGACGCATGGAGCGTGATCAGGGTCGCACCCTGCTTTTTCTCGATGTCGTCATCATCGCGATCCGATGCCAGCGCGCTGTTGTCGAGGAAGGCCTGGAGACTCTTGCCCTTCTCGGCGTATTTCCGGAGCTGGTCGATGACCTCGGCAATGCCTTCACCGCGCTGCTGGCGTTCCTGGTCGGTCTTGCAGCCGCGCTCCATCCAGGGGATGTAGTCCATGCCATCGAGCATCGACTTCACGACGTCGCCGGGGTTTTCGCGGGCAATGTCGATGCGGGCCTTGGCGCTGCCGATCTTTGAAACGAAGTCCTCGATGGCCGCGCGGGCCTTCGGTCCCATGCCATCGGTGAAGGAGGGATCGCAGAGTGCTTCCCAGACGCTCTGGTTGTTGTAACGGCTCCAGTCGGTGGCGAGAACGGCCGTGGTCTGGCCGATGCCGCGATTGGGCGTGTTGAGGATGCGCAGCAGGGAAACGTCCTGCTCGGGCGCGGCGAGAACCTGGCAGTAGGCCAGCACGTCGCGGACCTCCTTGCGGTCGTAGAAACTCTGCGCGCCGACCATGCGATATGGGATCTTCCGCTCACGCAGGGCCTCCTCCAGCTTCCGGCTCTGACCGTTGGTGCGGAACAGGATGGCGAAGTTTTCCCACTCGCACTTGGTGGTGCCCTTTTCGGCGAGCATTTCCTCCGCGATGAACTCGGCCTCCTCCTCGTCGCCCGGCATCGCCACGATGCGGACCGGCTGGCCACCGTGCTTGGTGGCGCGGAGCACCTTGTCGCGACGACCGTGGTTGTGGCGGATCAGGCTGTTCGCGGTGTGGATGACGGCGAGGGTGGAGCGGTAGTTCTCCTCCAGCCGGATGATGCGGGGATTCGGGAAAAAGCGCTCGAACTGGAGGATGTTCGCCACCTCCGCGCCGCGCCAGCCATAGATCGACTGGTCGTCATCGCCGACGACGCAGACGTGATAAGGCGCGCCGACGAGCTGCTGGAGCAACTGCATCTGGAGCGAGTTGGTGTCCTGGAATTCGTCCACCGTGACGCGCTTGAACTGCTGCCGGAACATCTCGCGGATGTCGGTGTGCTCGCGCAGCAACCGTTCGGCGAGCACGAGCAGGTCATCGAAATCCACCACGTTCTGGGCCCGCAGCTCGTTCTGATAGGCGCGAGCGAGCGAGGCAAAGAACTCGTTTTCCACCTCACCGGGGTCGATCCCCTGGTTCTTCGCCTTCGAAATTTCCGCGAGCACGGCCTCGGGCTTGATCTTCTCGTCCGCTCCGCCCTGGCGGATGATGAGCTGTTTCATCAGGCCGGTCTGGTCGCTGCCGGAGAAGATCGCGAAGTTCTTCTTGTAGCCGAGCTTGTCGATCCCGCCGCGCAGGATCCTGACGCAGAGCGAGTGAAAGGTGCAGACGGTCATTTCCTCGGCGGCCTTCTTCGAAACCATGCCGGAGATGCGCTCGCGCATTTCGGCGGCGCCCTTGTTGGTGAAGGTGACCGCTAGGATGTTCTTCGCCGGGATGCCCTTCTCCAGCATGTGGGCGATGCGACAGGTGACCGTGCGCGTTTTCCCGGTGCCGGCACCGGCGAGGATCAGCACCGGACCATCTAGCGCGCCGACGGCTTCGCGCTGGGCGTGGTTCAGGGAGTCAAAGGAAAAGGCGTGGGCCATCGGTGGATCAGAGAAAACGCGAGGCCGGACTCGGGATCAAGTCCGGCCTCGCAAATGAAGGCAGCTACTGGAAATGCGGCTCACTCGCGACGATTGCCGCTGACCAGCGAAATGTAATAGAGGAGCATCGCCAGCGAGCCGAGGGCGGCCACCACGTAGGTCATCGCGGCCCAGAATAGGGCGTTTTTGGCCTTTTCATGCTCCATCCGGGCACCGAGTCCGCTGCGATCGATCCAGGCCAGGGCGCGACGGCTGGCATCGAACTCCACCGGCAAGGTCACGAATGCGAAGAGAGTCGTCACAGCGAAGAGGGCGATCGCGATCTTCAGGACAAACACGCTGCCGCTGAAGAACATGAGGGCCAAGCCAATCGACATCAGGATCGACATCAGGTTGCTGGAAAACCCAACGAGCGGCACGAGTTTCGAACGCAGGCCGAGCCAATAATAGGCCTGCTGGTGCTGAACCGCATGGCCGCATTCATGAGCAGCGACCGCGATGGCGGCAACGGAGGCCGCGTGATAGACCGGTTCGCTGAGGTTCACCGTTTTCGAGGTGGGATCGTAGTGGTCGGTCAAATGCCCCGGCACGCTGATGACCTTCACATCGGTGATCCCATTCTGGCGCAGCATCAGCTCGGCGGCGGCAGCCCCGGTGATCGGCATGGGGATTTCGGAATACTCGGCGAAGCGACGCTTGAGCATGCCGCTCACGCCGAAGCTGACGAGCATCGAGACCCCGATGATGATCCAGTAGCTGATCGAAATGCCCATCGGCCCGGTGGACTGCGGAATGTAGGAGAGGAAATCAACTGTCATGCCCCGATCATACGGGGAAAGCCCTCCACTGCAACCGGCCAGCGGGTTGAAAAGCGTGTATTTTTTCCACACCCGCCTCTTTTTCGCGCAAACCATTGTCCCTTGCCGCGGCATCCATGTAATCTGCCGCAGCTTTGATCGAAGTTCGCTTCAACCGCGGCCTGTATTTGCCGGAAGCCGACCTGTGGCTCGACCCATGGGACGCGAAGCCGTCTGCCTTCGTCTCACACGCCCATGCCGACCACTTTGCGCGGCATGAAATGGCGATCTGCAGTGAGACCACCGCCATTCTGGTCAGGAAACGTTTCCACCTGGCGGAGGGGCGGATCGAGCCGGTGGCCTTCCACGTGCCTCTTGTTCGGAATGGCTTCCGATTGAAAATGCTCCCGGCCGGTCACATCACCGGATCCGCGATGCTGCATGTGACCCGGATCCGTGACGGGGCCAGCCTGCTCTACACCGGTGATTTCAAGACCCGCCGCGGGCGGACGATGGAGCCGGTCAGCTTCGTCACCGCAGATACCCTGATCCTGGAAACCACCTTCGGCCTGCCTCAGCTCGTGTTTCCGCCCCAGATGGAGATCGAGTCGGCGGTGCTCGGCTTCGTGCATGGAGCCCTGGCCGATGGCGAGACGCCGGTGCTGTTCGGCTATTCCTTGGGAAAGGCCCAGGAGGCTCTGGCCCTGCTTCACGAACATGGCATTCCCGTCCTGCTCCACCCCAACATCGCCGACATGACCGAGGCCTGCCGAGCGGCAGGGGCGGACCTTCCCGAGCCGAAGCGCTTCGAGGGCTTCGCCGTCGAGGGCCACGCCATCATCGCCCCTCCGAATGCCATCCGTTCGAAGGCCCTGCGCGGATTGAAAAGCAAGCGCACGGCCATGCTCACCGGTTGGGCGCTCCAGCCGGGGGCGAAGTATCGCTATCGGGTCGATGAGGTTTTCCCGATGTCCGATCATGCCGATCACAGCGGCCTGATGGAATGCCTCCAACGCGTCCGTCCGAAGCGGGTGCTGACCGTGCATGGCTACGCCCAGGAGTTCGCCGCCGAATTGAGGACCCGTCGCATCGACGCCTGGTGCGCCATGGGCGGCGACCAATTGGAACTGCCAATCGCCGGTGCGCCCCAGCGGGCAGCGGTGACCACCTCCTCGCACGCCCGCCAGATCCGACCGATCTGTGCCTTCGCCGACTTCAGCGATCTCTGCCGCCTAGTCGGTGAAACGACCAGCCGTCTCGCCAAGATCGAGTTCATCGCCAACTACCTCAGGGGCCTGGAAAGCGACATCGAGCTGCGGATTGCCACCGGCTGGCTGACGGGAGAAGCCCTGCCGAAAACCGCCGGACGACGTTCGCTTCAGGTCGGTTCTGCCGCCCTGCGCCGGGCCCTGCTTTCCCTGCCCGGGGCCCGCGAGGAACGCTATCGGGAAATCTCCCTCTCCCAGAACGATGCCGCCCGCACGGCAAGACTGGTGCTTCAGGAACTGACGATCCGGCCGGAGCCCATCGACCTCGCCGCACTCGATTCCTTTTTCCGGGAGCTGGCCGCGAGCCGTGGATCGCTCGAACGGATCGAACGCCTCGCGGCCAGGCTGCGGGCGCTCCACCCCACCGAATCCGAGACCCTGGTGAAACTTCTCACAGGAGATCTGCGGATCGGCCTCAAGGAAGGGCTGGTCGAGGACGCCGTCACCGCCGCCTTCAAGGCCGACCCGGCTGCCGTGCGTCATGCCCACATGCTCACCGGCGACATCGGAGAAACCGCCGTCTTCGCCCGCTACAAGACGCTCGACGAGGCCGAACTCCGCCCCTTTGTTCCGATCAAGTGCATGCTCGCCTCGCCCACCGCCGCCTCCAACGAGATCTGGGACTGGCACAGCGACAGCGGCCTGCCCCACTTGTGGGTCGAGCCGAAATACGACGGCATCCGCCTCCAGTTGCACAAGCTCGACGACCGCGTCGCGGTCTTCTCGCGCGACCTCCAGCCGCTCGACGACGCCTTTCCTGACCTGCTGGAGGCCGCCGCCAGGATTCAGAACGACTGTGTCCTCGATGGCGAACTCATCGCCTACGCGAGTGACCGCATTCTTGGCTTCAACCAGCTCCAGCAACGTCTCGGGCGAAAGCTCGCGCAGACCGATCTCTTTCTTACAGACGGAACCCAGCCCCTCTCGGTGCCGCTGCGCTTCGTCGCCTTCGACCTGCTCTGGCACCAGGGTCAGTGCCTGCTGGAGCTTTCCCTGGAAGAGCGACGCGCCAGACTGGAATCCATCGCCTTGGAAGGGGCCTTCGAGGCCATTGCCGTGCAGCGTGTCGGCTCGAACGAGGAGCTCGATCAGGCTTTCAAGCAGGCCCTCAACGACGGTCACGAAGGACTCATCGCCAAGGACTCCGCCAGCGCCTATCATCCCGGCCGTCGTGGCCGGTCCTGGCTGAAGTTGAAGGGCGTCATGCCGACTCTGGACTGCGTCGTGGTCGCCGCCGAGCAGGGCCATGGACGTCGCTCCGATGTGCTCAGCGACTACACCTTCGCTGTTCGCGACGAAACCAGTGGCGACCTCCGGGTGATCGGCAAGGCCTACAGCGGACTGACCGACGAGGAGATCGAGGACCTCACCGAGCATTTCCGGAAAACCACAATCTCCAGAACCAAGCGCAAGCATCTCGTCGAGCCCGACATCATCCTGGAAATCGCCTTCGACGCCATCCGCGCCTCCGACCGCCACGACTCCGGCCTGGCCCTGCGTTTCCCCCGCATCAAGGCCATCCGGCGTGACAAGTCGGTCGGTGAAATCGACACGCTTCAATACGCGAAGAGCCTGGTGAAGTAGCGAACGCCCGCCTTCCTGGTGGTGTCTTAAGGAGCCAGCGGAAACCTCTTCAAAAACTGCTCGGGAGTCAGAGCCGGAACCGGGGAGTTCTTAAAGTCCTTTACATTCCTCGTGATGATGAAGTCCGCCCGGTCACTTTCTGCCGCAGCGGCCTGCATGGCGTCCTCATAGTCCGACATCGTCAGCTTCAAGGCGCGTGCCACCTCGGTCCCGCCGACGCTTGCGATCTCAAGCCAATCGAGCAGGCGTTGCAGACAGAAGCGGGCGATCCCATCGCCCTTTTCACGACTGAGCAGGTAATAAAGGGTCGCAATCGTATGCGAAGCCGCAGCGCCTTGGTGCAATCCGCCACAAGCGGTCATAACCGCCTCGGAAGCCTTGGCTCCGGGGCGCGATAGCAGCGAATCGAGCAGGATGTTGGTATCGAGCAAAAGCCTCATGAGTCGGTCACTTCACGTGCTTGCGGTAGAGATGCTGAAGACGCTCATCCTCAGGATCCGGAACCACCTCCTTCAAGCTCCCCCTCCATTCCGCCAGCCACTGTGAGGCAGCGGCCTGTTTCCTGTTGGCGTTGAGAAAGGCCATCTCGATCGCCTCCCGCACCAGCGCGGACTTGGAAACCCCACGCCGGGAGCTTTCGTGATCGAGGGTCTCGTTCACGTCGTCCGGGAGCTTCAGGGTGATGGTTGCCATGCCAGACTGGTATTACGAAATCCACGAAAAAGCAATACCTCAATCCCGAACAGAAGCGCCCTGACCCGAAGGGCGCTTCAGCACCCGGAGCGGTGCCCCTTTCGTGACTGGAATTCTTCAAGTTCCAAAAAATCAGCGAGTCCAAAGCGCCTAGATCCAATCGTCACAGCTCGCCAAGCCATCAGGAAAATCGAATCAATTTCCGAGGCCCGAAAGACCTGGAGCTTCCACAAGCGCCGCATTGACAACCAGGCATTTCCAGAGATCATCTCCCCATCGTGAAGCCCACCAAAAAACCGTTAGATATCCAGCTCCGAGTGGGAGAATAAACACTGTT